>CAYWIC010000104.1:0-18787 GCA_964458115.1 uncultured Anaerolineales bacterium
GTCTTTTCTTTTTTTTTTTTATTTTTGGGTTGTTTGGGGGGGGGGGGCAGCCCCCCCAACCCCTTATTCCCTGCCCAATCCGCTCCAAGTGCGCAACTCCTTATAAAATAATTTCTGTAACTCTGCCTACTTTCACGGCGATTTCTATGCTTCCTTTGGTTGCTTATGCCGGTCTCCAGACCGTGCCGTAGCAACTCGGTCTCGCCGTAGGCGGGCCGATGGCCAGATCGGTCACAGTTTAATTTGGACTTCTTTTGCTTATTGTGAGCGAGAGGGGGTACTATAGTCCTATTATGCACGCCAATCGATTCTTGTATAATTTCAACATGAGATCACGCATTTTGCTTAGCTTATCTATCTGCCTGATATTATTTGGCATTGCGCTCCCCGCACTCGCAGCACCCGCGCCACAGACGACGCCAGTTCCGACACCTACTCCCGGCCCAGATGGGCGCATCATCTACATCGTTCAACCAGGCGATACCCTCTGGCGGATTGCCGCTTTGGCCGATATCTCGATCGATCAATTGCGCGCCTTGAATGACCTCACTCCTGATGATGTCATCGCACCAGGGGATGAGATCTTCCTCGGCCTGGGTGGACCTGCCACACCTATTCCTGATGCACTGCCAACCATCACACCCATGCCATCAGGCCCAACGCCCACACCGGAAATCGGTTATGGCACCCTTTGTGTAATCCTCTATGACGACGCCAACGGCGATGCGATCCGGCAAGAAGAAGAGCCCTCCATCCCGGGTGGCGCCATAAGCATCGGCAATGCCGATGGGTCATATTCGATCACGGAGGACACGCTAGGGGGATTGGATCATTTCTGCGTTGAAGGTTTGGAAGAGGGAGAATACAACATCACCGTAGGTATTCCTGACGGCTATAACCCTACTACTGCCTTTAGCGCCAGCATCATGCTCAATGGGGGAGATGAAACCTATCTTGATTTTGGGGCTCAGCCGAATTCAGAAACCCTCGCCGAAGCCCCTGCGCCCGTCGGAACCGGCCGGTCGCCCATGTTAGGCATCATCGGCGCACTAATCCTATTGGTTGGGATCGGATTGGGGGTTTACGGCGCGGTGCTGAGGAAATAGATCAAAGAAATTGGCCATATTCGTAGAGACGCCCCCGGCGGGGCGTCTCTACTTTATGTATATCCATTGGGATGAGATCGATGCCATTCCCAGGCGCTGGCAATGATTTCCCCCAGATCTGGGATTTGTGGCTGCCAACCTAATTCCTGGCGGATGCGCTCCGAGGAGGCCACCAGGCGAGGAGCATCCCCCGGGCGGCGCGGCGTCTCTTTCGCGGGGATAGGCAGGCCAGTGACCCCTCGGGCAGTTTCGATCACTTCACGCACCGAATACCCCGCTCCGTTCCCCAGGTTGTAAACCAGTTTATCCCATTCCCCCAACGCATCCAAGGCCAACAGGTGTGCCGAGATCAAATCGCTGATATGGATATAGTCGCGAATACAGGTGCCGTCAGGTGTGGGGTAATCCGTACCATAGATATAGATTTCTTCGCGCTGGCCCAACGGCACCTGCAAGGTCAGTGGAATGAGATGGGATTCAGGCTGATGGGCTTCGCCGCGGTGGGGGAAGCCGCCCGCAGCGTTGAAGTAGCGTAAGGCTGCGTAGCGTAACCCATGGATTTGTCGATACCACTCCAGGGCTTGTTCGATCATCAACTTGGTATGACCATAGACATTGGTTGGACCCAAAGCTGATTCTTCGCTGAGCGGCTCCTCGCTCGATTGGTAGACCGCTGCCGTGGAGGAGAGCACAAACCGCTTGATATCCACCTGAACGGCCAGTTCAATCAACTGTAACGAATTACTCAAATTGTTTTGGAAGTAGGTACCCGGGTCTTTCATGCTCACCCCTGCCTCGATGAAAGCCGCAAAGTGCATGATGGCATTATGAGGCTTTGCAATCAAGGCAGCCTGCAAGGTATCCCTATCAGCCAGATCCCCTTCGATAAAATCAGCCCCATCGGGTATGGCAGCACGATGCCCAGTGACCAGGGAGTCATAGATGGTCACTGAATGTCCGTTCTGGAGTAGTGTTTCGGCAGCTGTTGAGCCAATATAGCCTGCGCCGCCTGTGATGAATATGTTCATAGATTCGTCTCGTAGTCTGATAGTTGGGTCTCTGAAAACGCCGAGGGTCTACCCCTAAATCGTCCCTAGAGAACCTGATAGTTTGATTGTCCGGCAGGAAAAACATAAAACTGCCTACTGTTTACTGAGCACTGTCCTCTACGCTGGGCAAAGGCCACAATTCTTCACACTGTTCAAGCGTGAACGAGGGCGATGCAGCGCTAAGGTATTTCAACATGGTATCGCCGATATTCTCTAACCCGTGTTCAGCGAATGAATCAAAGAAGATGGTATCACCGATGCTGACTTCTCGCTGTACTCCATCGACGGTCATTAGACCGCGACCTTCAAGGATGTAGTACATCTGCTCAGGTTCGTGGGAGTGCAAGTGCTGTACGCCGCCCGGTTCCATTTCTACAATGGTGATAGAGAGATTCTTTGAGTTACATGTTTTCTCGGAAACAAGCAAATATGAAGTGATTTGATTCCTCTGATAGCGGGGGGATGATGCTTTACGTAGTATTTTCATAACCAATTCGTTGCGAACTAAAGCCCGATCACTTAGTCACGATTGCGATCAAATGAGACCAAAAAGTTTATTCAGCTTTTTCCATGACGCGCCTCATGAAGCGATCCTTCTCGACCACGGCGCGCCAATGTGTGCCCTCGCCAATTTTCTCTTGGTCGTCCCAGGCCTCGATGGACAGGTTGACACGGTTCTTGACCACGTCCGTGTCCAGAATTTCAGCGCGGATCTTGACTTGAGCATTGACTGGGGTAGCAGCCAGGTGTTTGACATCCACATGGATCCCTACGCTCATGAAGCCGTCAGGTAAGTGCTCGGACAACAGCCGGTTCGAGACACGCTCCATGAAGGAGATCATCCAGGGGGTACCCAGAACGCGTTCATCGCCGCTGCCGATATGGTAGGCGGTATGCTGATCGTCGACGATGAAAGTTTCTTCACGAACAAGTCCGGGGGTAAGTTTATCAGTTTGATAGTTCATAGCCATTTAAGTGTTTTGCGGTTTGTGGCTTGAAATAAAACTGACCGGTTTCACCGCAAAACCTGTGTAAATGCCGGTATTTTCTCACAATTTATTTTGGAATTCTTTCCGGCATTTACTTAAGACCCCAAGGATTTCATTAAGAAATCTAAAAGAATATTGATGACAAAATCGCTCAAAATCATAGCCCGAGTGGAAGTTCTAGAAAACCCTTGGGGTCTCCATCAAGCTGCTGCCCACCAATCCTGCCCTTCGCGCAGCCCAAAAGCATTCAGTCGTTCTCGGATCAAGGGTCGAGCGCCGCGGGCGCCAACTGCAGCAAGTACAACTGGATTCGGATAGCGCCCCCACCAATCGAGCAGATCTTCAGGGGGGATGATGGGCTTTCCGCGACGGGTGTTTCCGATCTTCTTGGGGTCGATATCCACGAAAGCAACCACGGGAGCCTCTTCATCGCGCATGAGCAGTTTTCCCAAACGTCGCCCCATCATGCCCGCTCCCCAGATGATAACAGCATCACGCGCAGCCAGGGGGCCTCGCTTCAGGTAGTAAGCCTTGGCGCGCAGGAAATTCTCCAGCGAATAGCGGCTATCGGTACGCGTGATGCGAGCGGGGTGCTCGCGCCATTCTAACAACACTTGGGGGATTTTGGCAAACGTTGCTCCTTCTAAATACATGCGCAAGTACAGGTCATAATCTTCAGGCCAACCATGCTCTTGATATCCGCCCATACGCAGCAACCACTTTCTTCGAAAGGTCACGCTGGGATTCGGCAAGGGGCTTTCGACAAAGATCTCCCGCCGGATGTCTTCGTCGCTGACCAGCGAGTTGAGCCATTCGACATAGATGCGAAATCCTTCTCGGACATTCTCCTCGGGGAAAGCACTAACCAGACAACTGACAGCGGCGACATCATGATGCTTCTCGAGGTAGTCTACCTGTTTCTCCAGTCGCAGGGGGTGGGCGCGGTCGTCGGCGTCCATACGGGCCACATAGCGTCCCTGGCATTGTACTAACCCGGCAGCAGAGGCTGCAATCACGCCTCCATGAGGGCGGGATAAAACTCGAAATCGGCTGTCACGCGCGGCCCAAGCCTGCAACACATCCAATGTCGAGTCATCCGATCCATCATCCACAGCAACCACTTCAAAATCGTCAAATGTTTGGTCAGCCAGTGATTCTAACGTTTCCTCCAAGGTTTGAGCAGCATTGTAGCAAGGTAGCAGCACAGATACTGAAGGCATGGAGGGGATTGTATCGCCAATCATTACGACTTGCAAATACATCCCATCACGCGGTAAGATTTTGCGAATTCATCAACACAGGGAGTAGCCCATGGATGGTATTTCAATAACTTTACAAGACCTGATGGCTAGGTTTCTAGCCTTTTTGCCGAACCTGGTGGTCTCGTTGGTCATTTTCGTAATCAGCTTGTACCTGGCAGGATTATTGACGCGCATCGTGCGCAAAGCGATGGAAATGCGCAAGAGCGACCGGGAGATCATCATGCTGATCACACAGATCACCCGTTGGACGATTGTTTTTTTGGGCATTATCGCTGCGCTTGATCAGATTGGCTTTGACTTGACTGCTTTCCTGGCCGGTGTGGGCATCCTGGGATTTACGGTGGGGTTTGCCCTGCAAGACGTCAGCAAGAATTTCGTCTCGGGACTGCTACTACTCCTTGACCAGCCCTTCGACATTGGGGACGAAATCGAGATCAAAGGCTTCATTGGAACGGTAGCCAACGTTGATATTCGCGCCACGGAGATCTATACTCATGATGGTCAGAATGTACTGATTCCCAATGGCGATGTCTTTACCAGCCCGATCAAGAACTACAGCCGCTTTAACAAACGCCGTGCAGAGCTGAAGTTGGGGGTAGCGCGAGGAAGCGACCTTGTACTGGTAAAACAGACAGTTCTCGATGCTGTTTCATCTCTGGAAGGCGTGATCGCAGATCCGCCTCCTTCCGTCGTGTTCACCAATATTAGCTCATCGACAATCAGCATCACTGCCTATTTTTGGATTGATGTTGCAAAAACTGATTTCGAAGCGGTTGTCGATGTTGCGATCAACAACATCGATACCCTTTTTGCCGAGAAAGACATCAGAATTACCTGATCTCTACGGACCATCATTTTCCCAAGATAATCTCCAAACTTCCCCAGTGGGTCTCTGGGAAACGCTGTGGAACTAACACCCCTGCACCTCCTCTTAATTGAACCTTTTTCCTATTTGCCCGTGTATCAGATTCATCTATAATCATGTTACATGCCCTCTGCCCAGATACGAGTTAATCTCTTCGGCACATTGACACTCTGGCGAAACGAAAAACAACTCGATTTCTCAGGGTCAATTTCTGCGCGCAGTGTTCTCGCATATTTGTTGCTTCACCGCCCTCATCCCCAACCCCGGATCAAAATCGCAGGGATATTTTGGCCTGATATGGATGAGGCCCGAGCTCGACGGGCGTTGACGCAGGCCCTTTGGCGCATCCGCAATGTAGTGCCAGATTTCATCCAGGGCGACACGCAGGAAATCCAAATCTCGGAACGCGCCGCTTTGTGGATCGATATCGGAGCTTTCGAAAGCTTGATCGTTGAATCCGCCAAGAACGCAGAGTCCCGCTCCCGAACCTTACAGCAATCCATCGAACTCTACTGCAGATATTACTGAAGAAACTGAAACTCGCTTCGGTTTTGGCTTGAGCGAGACCAATTGTGATTTTTGAACGCAACAGGAGAAAACATGAAACCCATCAAAGCCCTTCTGGTAACAGTCACATTAGTATCGATCATAGGCTTTCTTTCACACAATAGCCTGGTTTCTGCCCAAGGTGCAGATATCTACTACCGCTTCTCGCCTACTGCCATTTACAACAACGGCCAAGACACCACCACCCTGGAAGTCTACACACCCAGGGGGGATGTCGCCAGCGTGACCATCAAACCTGAGTACGGCGAGACACCCGTATTGCAGCTTTTCGATGATGGCACTCATGGTGACAAAGCCGCGGGAGATGGAGTCTATACTTTAGGGGACATCAACGCCGATTTGTTTCCAGATGACGTCATCTTCCCAAACATGTACGATGACAATGATCAAATGGCTTTGGCGAAAATCTGGCTCCTGATCGAAGTGGCGTATACAGGTGGGGCAGAATCTGATTTCATTTATGGAAGCAGTATCCAGATCGTAACAGATCGAGTTCAATTCCCAGCTGAGCAGGTCGGAAATGGCCTATTTGCCACAGAGTACGCTTTCTTTATCGTTGACCCATTAGGTGAGACTTATACAGGCACCTTTCCTAATTTGACCGACTATAACGGCCAAGCTATCGCCCAGAAATTCTATTCCGTCTATCCTGATGAATTTGATTTTCTGAACTTTGCCGTGGTCAGGGGTGACCTGGGGATGAAAGCACACGCCGGGATCTTGCAAACCGCGGCCAAGAACATCGGCATCGAAGATAGAAATTACCACACGGAGTATGGTTCCCAGGGGCGCTTGCTGACCATGGTTTATTCCGGTGAATCTGGCAATCTGCTGAATCATGAGCTTGGGCATACCTGGGGAGCATTCATTGGCGTTGAACAAGGGATTTCCGATGGGGTTCATTGGACGGGCAACAGCGATATCGCCGGTGTGATGAGTGAAGCCTACACAACTCCTGATGGCGGTTTCTACTTTTTTGTCCCCAATGGGGATGGAACCTTCAAAGCTTTGGGATGGACTGATGGTCTCTACGCTCCCCTTGAGTTGTACTTGATGGGCATGATCCCACCTGACGAAGTGCCCGACGTGCACGTTCTAATCAACCCCGATGTCTCTAATCCCGAAAGAGTCACCGCCGAACAAGTGCATACTTACACCATTGAAGAAATCATGGCCGCGGCGGGTGGGGAGCGCCTTTCTCCCTATCCCCAGGCACAAACTCATTTCAATGTGGCTTTCATAGTGTTTTCCGATACGGAATTCTCTCCGGCAGAATTCGCCTGGTACAGCTATCATGCCCGTTGCTACATGCTCAACAAACTATGCGGTGTGTCGAACTTCTATCATGCAACCGGCGGGCGCGGCACTGTCAACACACGTCTAGCCGATTGGGGCATTCCCAACATCCAGCCCTCCACTGCAACCGTACCTCCAACGCTGCCACCTCAGCCAACCAACACGTCAATTCCACTTCCTACAGATCAACCAGAGGTTGACCAAGAGCCACCCCCGCAACCGACGCCGAAACCCCGGCCGGTGTTCAACTTCCCCATTTGTGGTAGTGTGATCGTTTTCCCAATTTCGTTTGGGATTGGGTGGGTTAAAAGGAGACTCTCAGCATGAATTCTGCTCACCCAAAAAACCTTAGGACCTTCTTCTCCAGCGTGCTGGTTTTACTTTTGGCGATCTTGGCCTGCAGCATTACTCAGGGTGTCGACCTGGATGTTGACGCCGCAGCTACATCCGTGGCACTGACTGTTCAAGCGGTACCCGGAAACAATCAATCGCCCCTCATCCCCGTGACAATCCAGGCAGTAACGCCCGTTGGGAGTGCCGGTGGCTCGAATGTTCAGACCCCCATTCCCCCGCCCACCCCAACCGGTCGTCCCACGCAAGCAACCTCTGCCAGCGACAAGACAGCTCCCGTAATTTCAAACGTTAATACCTCGGCGACAAAGGTATATTACCAAAACGGTTGCGGGCCAACCACGGTTACAATTTACGCCGACGCCACCGACGATTCTGGCAATCTGGCCCAAGTTTGGGTCAATTACCAATATCTCAGCTATTCGGCAGGCGTCGGCGGCAACCAGTGGTACCAGGCTAATATGGCCTCCGCGGGGGGGAAACAATACCAGGTGACCATCGATGTCACTGCGTATGCCAACAGCGAACTTAAAGGCAATGACGGCACCATGCAGTATCAGATCTTTGCCATGGATGCTGCCGGAAACATCCAAACAAAACCGGATGGCTTCGTCTACGGTGTCGAGGTCTGGCCTTGTGGTGGTGCGCAGGCCCCTGGGGGTGCCCCCAGCGGATCAAGCTCGAGTTCAATCAGCATCACCAATATTCAGTTTTACCCCCAAACTGAAGTCTATTATGGCCCTTGCGGTAATGAGATCTCCAATCTCAATGTGCAAGCCACCATCGATCCCTTGGACCAGATTGCTTCAGCGACAATCTATTACACGTATTCAAGCGCAGGGGGGCAGTGGAGCAATTACTCTACCTCAATGTTCCAACTCGGCATTGGCGATTATGCTGGCGATATCGATGCGGGAGCAGAAGCCCCGAACATTATGGGCACAGCCGACGGCGCCATCGATTTCTACATTCAGGTGGTCGACAAAAACGGGAAGAAAACAGATACGCCGCTGATGTCGATGTCGCTGTTCTATTGCGGCGGCGTAGTCGGGCAGCCGCCTATGGCCCCTGAACCCGATATCCGTTACTTCTTGGGACCCGCCAGCGCGGCACCTGGGGATATGATCTTGCTGGAGTGGGAAGTTTGGGATGCCTGCAAAGTGTTTCTAGACAACAATGAAGTCAACGCCACTGACACACATACCTATTTCGTGGACCCCAATGAAGGCAACGCCCTTTATACCCATTTCCTGACTGCCTGGGGTGCAAGTTGTGACAATACATCTGAAAAGTGGGTGCAGGTCGATATCCAGATCATCTCGCCGGGAGCAGGCAACAACCCTGGTGGTGGAAACAACCCAGGAGGAGGCGCTGGAGGAACAGTGACCTTCACGAACAACTCATCGCATCCGGTCGTCGAATTGCTCATCGATGGCCAAGACGTCATCCTCAGCGAATCCCAGACGATCATGATCGGGCATTCTCTGGATGTTCAGGTCTCAGGAGGCAACCACACATACGCCGCCGGTGTAGGCTTCTGGAGCGGCGGCCAAAAGCAATCCTACTACCCCCTACCAACAGGCAGCTTCAACGATCAGTCGGGGTCGGTTACACTAACTGATCCAACCTTGCCGCAGATGCTCACCAATTATGGGCAAGGGGGGTACTATGCTGGAGAATTCTGGGATGCCAATAACAACATTCACTGTGCAGCGTTCGATTTCTATGCCAACGGCGGATTCGACTTCTACATCAACAATGGCTTATCGGACAGCGGTTACTATCATCTGGTATCTCACAATTCGGGAGTTTACTCGGTGACCTTCAGAGTGGAAAACGCCGCGGGAACCGAGTGGTTTGATGGCACCTACTATTACACAGGACCTATGGCTGGCATGATCCAGATGCAAAACGGGCCGCCTAGCTGGTCCTGGATCGAGTATGTCTGGAATGGCTGGTGCCCATAAGGAGGCTGAACATGAAAAGAAAACGTGTTATCAATACCTTTCTCTGGATCATTGCTGCCCTGCTGTTCGCAGCGCTGGCATGTAATATGCCTGGACTCGGCGGCGCACCTGTTGAGGATGCTACACAGGTATCCGTTCCTGGACCGGTGGTTGCTTTCCAGGAACCAGCCGCCGGCATTCAGGTGGATCTCAACCAGCCCTTTCCCATTTCTGTTACGGCGCGCGATGTCCTGGGAGTGGTACGCCTGGACTTGTGGGTCGACGATGTGCTGGTGCTCTCTCAAGCAGCCCCAGAAACCGAAGTCAATGGGGTCAATCCGCTGACCTTGAGCTATGGCATGATGGGCACCGAACCTGGCACGTTCGCTATGGTAGCCCGGGCCTACAACAGTGCGGGGGTGCTAGGAGAATCCCTGGCGGTACACGTCTCGGTTAGCAACGTCCAGGCCTCTATGCCGGACAACCCCCAACAAATACACTACCTCGCCCAGGCTGGCGATACCGTAGATAGCGTTGCCCAGGAAACTGGCAGTACCGCCTCCGCCATCCAGTCAGCCAACCCAGGGGTCAGCGGAGCGCTCAAACCGGGGCAAGTAGTGGTAGTGCCCGGGGCGCGTTCTAACCAGCCTCCGTCACAATCCGCCCAACCTCCCGCGGGTCAACAAGGTGGACAGCAAGGCGGACAAGTGAATATTTTGCCAGGGCTACTGCCGATTCAGCCACCGGCCAGCGCCGTGTCACTACCTGGGTTCCAACCCGGGCAAGGTCCGATCGCTCAAATTGATCCCAATTTATTCCCTGGCTTTCAAGCGGTTATGAATGGCACCAATCCTGGCCTTTCCGCCCCGGACTCGCTGACGGTGATGACCAACGATTGCAAAGTCACGCTGACCTGGAAAGATAATTCCACGGATGAAACCGGCTTCACCATTCATCGCCGTCTCAAACCCGATCAGGTTTCATCGCAATACGTGGCCACCACAGCTGCAAACCATACCAGCTACGTCGATGACGTTCCCCATCCGGGCACCTATGAGTACTCTGTAGAAGCCCAGGGCAAGCTCGAAATAATCCCGCAAGACCAGGTCGCAGCAGGTATGATTCAGCAGAACATGATCAGCACATCCCGCAGCGCGCCGGTATACGTGGAAGTCAAACCGACCTCGGCCTGCATCGATGACCCCGAGCGCATAAAATACATCCACCTCCAAGCGCGGGGTTTGGAACCCAAACGCGGTGGTAGCGGGTTCGCCGCCCTTTGGTACAGCGTCAATAATAGCCCCGGTCGACGGCTTCCCAAAGATCAGGGGAGTTACATTCCCACAGGGACTTGGCAAATGTCAGATGAAGTCACTCCGGTTGCCGCATCCCTGTTCCTCAACCCTAACCAATATATCACGGCCAAATTCTGGTCATCGGCGTATACCCAGGCTTCATGGAGCGATCCCCGAGGTCCAACAGACCTTGGAGAGGCGTATAACTCCCATTTGCCAGGGGATATCGATGTCAAAGATGACCGCTATTACATCGCCCAAAACGACAACTTCAAAGTCGAGTACAAGATTTGGGTCGAATCCCTCAAATGGACGGGTAAGGGCACCACGACGGCTTTCCCCGCACCGACCAACCTGCGAGTGACGCGTACAACAACGAACTCTCGGGTAATCACCTGGGATTGGACCTGGGATGGCGCAGGAAAAACCATCGACGGGTTCCTCTTATACCGCACATACAGCTGCCCAGGCATGGACTCCCAAATATACGCCCCCGTTATCATCGCCTCTCCCAAGCAAGAGACCGAAATCCTATTCCGCGGCGAACCTATGGGTTGCCTGTATCGGTACGAGGTCAGCGCTTATGGCCGGCAGGGGGAATCCGGCCGCAGCAACAAGGTCGAAGGCGATACCGAAGCGGCTTTTGCGATAGCTGGAGTAACCTTCAAAAACCTGAAGATCAACGGAATGCCCCATGGCTCAGGTGGAGCGCAACTCAAGGTCTATGCCAACGATTTCCGGCGCACATCAGATGTATATTGGCTCAAAGAAGGAAGCTATGACCTCAAACCCTGGACCTTTGACGGCCGCAGACCGCATAACGCCTTGAGCATGGCACTAGCCGAAAAAGAATTCATGACTATCCGCTTCTCTGTCAGCGGCGTCGACAACCAGGGCTATGTGGCTCAAGATAGCGTCTGCAAAGGCGCTGGCTTGGTCCCCCCGGTTAGTTCCTGGAAACAAGACCCCTGGACATTCACCATGAAAACCCCAGATGGCAACTGTGAACTGACAATTGAACTCACTGGGCAAAAACCAACCGTCACTTCCAGCGGAGGCGTTGTCTACGCCCAAGCTGACCTCGCGGTCACCAAGCTCCAGCGCATCGGCCTGCGATTATTTGCCTATGTTGAAAACAATGGGCCGGAACCGTTGCTCAATAATCGCATCCAATACGGCGTCACCTGGGGGTTATATAACGATGAAGGCAAATTCAAAGTTGACGGGCCATGGGAAGGCAGAACAGTTTTATACGTACAATCTAACCTGCCGCAGTGGATCTCGCTGGGTGATTACGTCGACCAGAATTTTGTGCACTTCTGTGCGAAGGACCTCCAAAATTGTGAGAGAGGTTTCCAGGTACGAGTTGTTCCGTATCTCGAAGACCATGATCCCAAGAAACTTGACTTCAATGACCCCAACCCAGGGAACAATCTCATCATCGTCCGTGGCAAAGATATTGAGCAGATGAAATAATTGCAGGAGCGCAAAGATGAAGAAATACAACTCCTTCCCAAAGAATGATTACCGGACTCCGTTGGTGTGGACTGCCCTGGTGATGATCTCACTGCTCCTAAGCGGATTCGCACTAAACAGCGCAGTGCTACAAAATAGCTCTAGTACAGGCACTACGGTCTGGATCGAATTCCCTTTCAACGGCATGGATCTGCCTAATCAGACGATCAATTTTGTGGTCTATGCCACGGATGCCAATGGCATATCAGGATTCAATTTGAGCATCAATGGCGAACCTTTGCCGGAAGGCAAAGCCTACTCTGTCAGTACAGATGGCAGCGGCCTGATGGCGCGTCTCGATCAGGAATGGCTCCCCCCGGCTGAGGGCGAGTACACCCTCGAGGCCACAGCACGCAGCACTGGGGGCGAGTCGAGCAGCCCCTCCTCGGTGACCTTCTGCATCGGGACTTGTGATCCCGCTGCCGAAGGCGTTCCCCAAGACGATGAGGATGCCGAACCAACCGAAACACCCACGCCCACGGCAGCTTCCTCTGAAACTCCCACCCTAACGCTAACAGCTACATACACTCCAACCGAAACGCCTACGCCAACCCCGACCCCCAGCGACACCCCCACGCCCACAGCCACGGCATACACAGAATCCTCGGCGGATTTTTGGGCTGCGCCTCCGTATATCAACCAGGGTGAGTGCAGTACCTTGAATTGGAATGTCTACGGAGATTTCCAGGCGGTCTATTTCGAAGGCGTCTCGGTGAACGCCAGCGGCAGCGATTCGGAATGCCCAGCAGAAACATACACATACAACTTGCAAGTGATCGAGATGGATGGTTCTGCCACAGACTACTGGACCACAGTGGAAGTTTATGAGCCGGTTCCTTCGGATACAACTGGCCCGACCGTCAATTATGTGACCCACTTCTGGGAAGGCTGTACCCTCTATGGCGAGGCTGGCCTGAGCGACCCTTCGGGCGTGATCTGGGCAGAGTTCTGGTTCAACCACAACGAAGCTGGCTGGGCTTGGATCCAGATGAACAATACCAGCGGCGATCAATGGGTCAGCCAGGTTGGCATCGAAACCGATGGTTTCTCTGGATCATTAGTATACAAAGTCAGAACCGAAGATTCCTTCAACAACGAAAGTTGGTCTGGCGAGTATATCCACAATTATTCGTATTGCGGTGAATAGAATGGCAGATTTAGGGGTAAGGAGTGCGGAACACCCCCTACCCCTAAATCTGAAAGTTTGCTCTGCCAATTTCTAGAGATCAGAATAATTTGAGAAAATCTTATGAAAATTCGAAGAAAAGTCCTCGTTGGAGTAGGGTTATCCCTTGTAATAACATTGGCTTGCATCATCACTGGGCCTCCCGCGGAAGAGGATCAATCAGTGTTCAATACCGCAGTCGCCCAAACATCCCAGGCTCAATTCATACAAATGACCTTGCAGGCGCAAACGTCGCCTATTCCGCCAACCGCTGTAGAACCCACTGCTATCTCGCCAACAGAAGTTCCACCGACTGCTGTGGTACCTACAGCGATTCCCCCAACCGCTACACCCCCTGATGCATTTGCCCCTGACCCGCTCGGCCCAGCCTGGTCGAGCATGGCCTTCAACAGTGGCACTTGCTATGACATGGATGTGCTCTTCACGGCTGCCGATGCCACCAGCGATGTCTGCTTGGATGCCAATGTGATCCTCAGCCCTCAGAACGGCGCCACGTTCTCTGGTCACGCTTTTTTGAGCGCGCCATCACTCAACCAATGCCGTGCCGCCGCTCTGACCGCTGATCCACTGGCTCCAATTACTGACGCATACTCATGCTTCCAAACCAATGCTGGCAGTTTTGGCTTCTTCGTCATGCGCGACGACCAGATGTTAGCCAGCGGGTATATCGTCTTTGATGCCTACATATTTCCCTAACAGAAAACCATTTTTGTTGATTGGAAATTGTTGGATGTCAAAAGCACATTCCCATTTAATTCTATCAAGGAGAGTGAAAATTGAAGATAATCTTTATCAACTGATTTGAACAATGTGATTTCATAGACGGGGAAGCACCCTTTTTCAGGCAAATCTAAACCAAGGTTGAGCAATACCTTGTCAATTAGATTAGCCATAAAAAGGAGAAACGATGATGTCAATATTAGAATTTATTTGGGAATTCGTCTTGCGAATCGCCGCAGCTATCGTCAGGTTATTTCAGTTCAGCAAAGCGGAGGGGGACGATGCAGACATCTCCGAGGAGCATTATTGCGGCCAACCTGAAGACCCAGACGTATTGTTTGAAGAATATGAAGAGCACATGGCTTTACTGGCAGAACAAGGCATCCAGCCAGAACCGCTAGTAATAGAGGATAATTGCTGGCCCATGGTGGATCGGCCTGTGCTGGTTTTGGATGACCCTGTTTTTGCAGAAATCCATGAAACGGCCCTCGGGGACTTGATCAATAATTACCCAACGTTTACAGAACTATCCCAGCCGCTGCTGGATGAAATCATGGAAAGTGCTGACGACAATATCGAGATGGGGAATCCCAAGGGATTAGCGCAAATGCCTCATTTGAATGTGGCTTTGGTGGAAGATACCGGCAGTATGCTCATACGTAATCCTGTTGATTTCGTTGGCAAAAGTATTCTCTTCACGCGCAAAGGAAATACCGGTTTCGATTTCCAGGGACTCTCGCCAGGACATTACGATAGTTCCCTTGAAAAAGTAAGCGCTACGGCCGGTGGATACAAAATCCCCATCACATCAGATAACGCCAGTCATCTGTATATATTCAAAGGGTCATTTAAATTCCGATTCTACAATAAAACCTATCGGACTCTTTACACAAACTCCAATGGGAATTTGACCTTTGGCAAAGGTGATGCGCGTCCAACGATAGATAAATGGGAATTCCGCAAGAACCTGCCTGCCATCGCGCCATTATGGACAGACCTCGACCCTTCGCAAGGAGGAGAGATCGTCCTGCACGAAACCAAAGATCAGTTGGTCGTAACATGGGTGGGAATTCCCTTGAAGGGATCCCAAAAGCGCTGTAGCTTTCAGGTAGTTTTATTCGATGATGGCAAAAACAACAAAATTACCTTTAGCTACAAATCGGCTGACATAGACAAAGCGTTGGTAGGTGTGTCTCCTGGAGACAAATCGAAACCCCTTTCTCCCAGAGATCTGTATGAGTCGATGAATCTCACCAAACAATCAGCCTATGGTTGCATCTACGAGGAATTTGGTGGTTATAAAGATTTGAATGTCGTAGAAGTGGCAAAAGCATTCTACAAAGATTATGATGACGACTACGATACCCTGGTGATGTTCTCCAACGAAGATCTAACTGACCCGCTCTATTCTAACTGGCCTCTTTACAACGACACCGAAGGTATTGGATTGAAGAAATTTGATCGTCGCAACACCCATCTTGGAAAAGGGTTCACGAAAGTGACAAACCTAATAAAAATGGGCAGCGCACGAGCATTGAACGATCATCCCTATAAGCTGATGCCGAATACGGTTTCTTGGTATGGTATCCATGTCCTTGCTCACGAGCAGGGTCATAAATGGTTGGCATTTAACCAGTATTGGGATGGTAGTAAGGTGCAACCTTCACTAAGCAATGGAATTCATTGGCTCCGAAATGTGCACACACGAGCAGCAGTTCCACCTTGGGGTGGGCAGGGCAAACATTCTGTCATGAAAGGCGCTTCATGGTTAGAAGTAACTGGTAGCCCGGGAGTATTCGCGCGCGCTTTGAAAGGGGAAGCTAGTTTTGGCTCGCTGGATCTATACCTGATGGGGCTGCGCAGTACGCGTGAAATGATCGATGCCTGGTTCATCCAAACTTCAACTCCAGTGTATAACCAACATAGGGTGAAAGGAAAACGCGTGGATTTGGATTTCCAAAATCTGGCAGATTGGGATGGAAAAAACCGTCTGCGCAAACCCTATGTATCGAATAGCCAGAAATACTTCCGCTCTGCATTCATCCTGGTGCACGAAAAAGGGAAAAAGCCCGATCCAAAGATGGTTGCCCGGGTGGCAAGATATGCTGCAGCATGGGAGATATATTTCCACGCCTTTTCCGAATTACGCGCTGTATGGCTGACACACCTGACACCACGTAAGAAAAAAATCTATGTGAACGGTCAGGGCAGCGACACCAGTGGAAATGGGAGCAGGGCCAACCCTTTCCGCACGCTGACCAAAGCAATAGCCAAAGCAAAAATTGGGAGTACGATCCATCTGGGGGCCGGAACCTATGATGTCTCTGCCGGGGAAAAATTCCCCATTAAACTACCCCCAAATATTTGGGTTCAAGGGCGCTACGAAAGCTCCATCATTCGAGGTGAGGGTACTCACACGATCGATGGGAAAGCATATCAGACCGCGATCGTAGCCCCGATGCACACCAATCTATGCCGTGTCAAGGTTGAAAATAATGCTGGCGGTGCCTGTGTACTGTTCGATAACGGCGAACCAAATATCTTGGAGTGCTGGCTTACATCTATTGGAAAAGGGACAGGGTTACAGTTGGTGGGAAATGCGAGCGGGTCTATAATGCAGTGCAAAATTGCGGAAAACCAAGTAGGGATTGAAGTTCTGGGAGACAAACCTTGCGGGCCAACCATTAGCGGTAACTATTTCGAACATAATAATAAAGTTGGATTGCTGTATAAAGGGAGATCGTCGCCCCATGTCTCTGGGAATATCTTTCAAGGAAATGATATCGGCGTGGAGGGGCACGGCACCTTCCATCCAAGATTCGCAGGGAATGAATTCCTTACTAATCGGATCGGGGTGTGGATGGTGGACACCTGGATGGGTGACTTTGGTATGGGAGGCCGCTCAAGCCCAGGAGGCAACACATTTTTAAGCAACAGCGATGCCGGCTTCTGGAACCAAACCAGGCATACCTACTCAGCGAAGAATACCTTCTGGGAAAACACTCCACCGACAACCAGCACTGGCACCAAACCTCCTTCCGGGGGCAGGGTAGATATATTCAATTCAGGAGGTGGGAAAGTTGATTACTAGATAGTACCGTCCTGAATGCCCTCTTCCACCAGGCTGATGAGCTAATATAAACCTAAAAGGCGATCCGTCGATTCCTAAAGAACAGCTTTTACATTTTTGAAGTGTGGTATTATCGAGGTAATTAGAGTATATTGCTCCAATTACCTCGGTGCTGTGCAATTGAATTTGACAATGATAAGACAACTCAGCAAAACAACGCATCCCACGAAAAAAGGGTGTGCGCAGGGGCTACGCCCCTTGCGCACACCCTTTTTTCGGACAAATCCGTTCCATAAAGGAGAATCATCATGAGAACCATCAACCCCCAAATTCGGGTTCCGGTAGTGCTGCTGATCGCCGCTCTCTCGTTGAGTTTTTCCCTCGGACCATCAAAGGGAATTGATCTCCCCAAAAGGCTAAATACTGTGATTGCATCTGGTGAGGTTGAACTATTCGATCTCGAGAGTTATGATTTTGTGAGCGGTGAAAGAGGCTATCAAATTGGCGGCGATCTCTACGTCCGAACCACAAATTCTGACTGTTCTGAGTTTGAAGCCTGGGCGAATTTTCCACCACAGCAAGGCGGTTTCTACCTCTTTAGCGGTTTCGGCGGAGATTTGAGCGACCTCAATCCCGCAGAGATGGGCCTTGTAGATGATGATTTTTCCCCTTTTTGTGTCGAATTGTTAGAAGGCGGCCTGTATGTTTACAAGCGGCACGCCAAACCGGGTGATTACATCATTTTCCGAGTAGAAGCGTTGGCAGCTGATTCGATCCGCCTTTCTTATATCGTTACCGACTCAGGACTTCCTGAGAGTGCGTCTTCTCAAGTTGCGGACATCCCAGATTCTTTTACGCTGCCTGCCGGGCAACATATCGACGCTTATGATGAGCCTGGTGGTCAAAGTTCAGGATCATTTCAAGTTGAGATAACCTTTACCGTCATTGAAGAACGCGACGGCTTCCTGCACGTTTCATGGGATGCATCAAATGGCGCAACGTATGATGCCTGGGTCAAACGAGCCGATGTAGAGGTATTTTTAATGGGAGAGTATGTTGAGTGCCCATTCGTGTTTACGATGACAGATTACGAGCCTAAAACCTTCGCGACACCCGATGGCAGTCCGGCTAAAGGCGTGTTCTCCTTTGATGCCTTGGTTGATCTCAGCTCGGAACCTGTGACCCTGGAACAGACGGAAGCCACCATGAAAGATGCCAGTGACATCCTTTTCAGCTTGACCGGTTTTGTTATTCGATTGATCAATTATGGGACTGTTGAAATTACCCAAGTGATAGACCCTGACTATTATATTAGGGATAGCATCCCGCCATGTTACATCTCACAAAAGACGGAAGAAATTCCTGACAGCCTGGTTATATTCTCTTATGGAGCTGACAATTTTGCCCGAACAATGGGAGGCTTCACCTATGCCATTGAAGGTCCCACTCTGTTCAAAAACCATTTTGTCGACGCCTTTGGGAGTGATAACCTCATTTATGTGATGTTCAATCATCGGTGGTCTCCCGTTTAAGTGTTGCCAGTTTTAGGAATGGGCACAGGCACACGTAG
>CAYWIC010000105.1:0-18615 GCA_964458115.1 uncultured Anaerolineales bacterium
GTAGGAACCCCAAATACTGCGGTAATACCATCCTGCTGATGAAGAACATATCCTCCATTCTCTTCTATCAAATCCGTAAGTGCTGGGATAAGAAAAGCTATTGTTTCAAAAACGAATTCTTCATCCATGCCTTGATAGGGGAATAGAAGTATTGATAATACTGTCGTCTGTGACCATTCTCCATCTGGCACAAAATCTACAGAATACATTAAATCAACTTTCTTTTCTGATAAATCGATAGGGGGTTGAGAATCCTTTCTTTCAGTGAATATCTGCGCTCGAATAGTTTTCGCATCCTGGAGATTGGGGATTGCCCCCAGGGTTTCAAAAATCCTGATTGCTGTGTCCAGCGATCGTTCAGCTTGATCTAAATAATGAATTCTTTCCGATTGATTTTCCTGGCTCCAGAGATAGAATAATTCTCCTATCTTCGTTCTGGTTTTGGCTTCACTAAAACGATCGCTAAGCTTTTGAGCCAAGGTAATAGACTGGTATAGATATTTTTCAGCCTGTTCATAATCATCGAGTTTCGTGGAGATTTCACCGAGAATCCTTAACGCTTCTACTTGCTTATCTGCCATATCCCCTTTTTGGACAATGCCAAATGCATCTTTGGCAGACTTTCTAGCATTATTGAGATCATTTTCCTTAATTTCTAGTTGGGCTTTGAGAAGAAAATAATTGGCTACATTAATACTAATCTCGTCGAAATTTTCGATTAATGAGCCAGCCTTTTCCAAGTGCTCCCAAGCCTTTGGTAAATCATTTTCTACAGTCGATACACGACAGAGTCCAAATTCAGCATGAATTTGCGCAATGGTTAATCCGAGGCGTTGGCTAATTTCTTTGCTGGAAAATAACTTCTCGCGCGCATTCTGGAGCTCTCCAATATCAATGAGTACCTCCCCTAAGTTCTTTAGATTAATCGGTCTTTCAGGATCATCGCCGTATTCACTCCGCAATCTGTCAGCTTGTTCTAAATAATTGATCGCTTGAACCCACTTTTCTGTTGAAAAATGCAACACACCTAAATTTGTTAAGGAATTTGCTACTCCCCATTGGTAGTGCAGGCTTTTATAGATTTCTAGACTGTGTTCTACGCTCTCGATTGCGTCAGCATAACGCGATTGTGTCCAATAAATTCCCCCAATCGTATTGTACAGAGACGCCAACGTTATTGGATCTTCTGCCTCAGAAGTAGGCGAATCTAATAAGGCCAAATCAGCAAGATTGTGCGCTTCAATAAGGTTTCGCTTCTGGAAATTTACCCAGGCTAAGCGATCGATAAGACGCCGCCAGATATGGGGTGAATTTTGTCTACCAGCCTCACCCAGCATATCCATCCCCTTCTGAAGGTATTTAATTGCTATATCCAGATCACCTTCGCGGGCTCGAATATCCGCAAGCTCTCGCATCGCTTCAGTCTGGATCTGAATTAAGGAAAGATCGTCATCTTGATGATCACTATCCCCAACGGAGATAGTGTCCACGATTTCCAACAAGATCTTGGCTGATTCTTCGAGATCGCCGGTAAATTTAAGCGCCTGAGCCAGGCCAACTTGCGCAGATTCCTTTTGCCCTGGCTCACTCACTCCAGTAATCTCCATAAGAGAGAGAGCCTGCTTATAAAGTTGGACCACTGTATCATTCGCAAAGTGCTGGTAGGCATTTTGGGCAGAAATCATTAAATAAGGAATCGCCTTCGAAGGCTCTGCACTCTCGGAATGATGGTATGCAAGAATTTGATTTCGCTCTCCCGGAAGCCAATAATCACCCGACGCTATTAATTGGGCAACATTCGTATGCAATCTCTTTCGATCGCTTTTCAGGAGGGTCTTATATATGGTTTCTTGGAGTAAGGGATGTTTAAAAATATAACCATCATCATCACCAAATTTCGTATGGATAAGAAAATCTCGTGATTCCAATTCCTTAAGAGAATTAGAGATAAATTCCTCATCTTTATCAACAAGAGACCGTAAAAGCTTCGCAGAAAATGTAGGACCTAAGATTACTGCATGAAATAATACTTTCTTTATATCTTCAGATAGATTATCAGAACGGGCTAATATGATGTCTACAAGTGTGCCTGGTATTTCGTGAAGCATATGTGCAGCGTTTTCAGCGACAATCGATTGGCCCTGATTCGATTTTAATCGATCATGATCAATAAGAATTCGAACTAACTCCTCAGTGAAGTATGGATTTCCAGCCGCGCGTGAAGTTATCAGATTCTTTAATTCCCTCGCTGTTTCCGTATTTTCTTGGATCATTTTATCAACGAGCAAGAGTGCATCGGTCTCAGATAACGGTTGAATTGATAAATCTAACGGTTTACTGAAATGTTTCCAAGCTGCATTACTGATGGATTGTGTAAACCCATAGAGATCAAAATCACGCGCCACCAGAATCAATAAGATGGGAAAATCTTCAAGAGACTGACAAAAGTATTCCAAGAATTGACTCGTCGCTTGATCCACCCAATGTAAATCATCAAATACCAAGATTAAGGGTTTTCTCCGGGCTTCAGCAATGAAGAACGAACGCAAAGCAAAATGTGTTTGCCTGAGCAGCATTTCTGGCTCAAGAAGCTTAATGCGAACTTCTAATACCTGGTCTGAATGTAAGATCCCTAACACATGTAGCAAATACGGCAGGATCTCATTTCTATCCAGATTCAGGTCATTTATACGATGAGTAATTGACGCAATTTGTTCAGAGGGTTCGGAAAATTCTGAGATGGAGAGCAGGTTCCTCAAAATATCTGCTACAACCCTATAAGGGACGATGCGCATGTAGGAAGCACATGTTCCTTGCGCAAATTCTGACAAATCTTCAGAGATTTGCTTTCTGAATTCAGCAACCAATCTTGATTTTCCAATCCCTGCTTCCCCACTGCAAAGCACAATCTGGCTACTATTTTTATCAATCACCTGACTAAATTGTGCTCTCAAATTGTCAAATTGTTCTGTTCTCCCCACCATCGGTACCTGAAGTCCGGGTAATCCACGAATCCTCCCAATATTAAGGCGGATTCCCAGTGGCTGAAAAGCTCTTAATTGACCTGTGAATCCTAATGCTTCACTCTCCAACACACTTTGATAATCAATGATCGGATAGGACCTTTGATAGGTTTCAAAACTCACGAGGATATTCCCAGGTCCTGCATTTTTTACGAGATTTGAAGCTAATTCCACAGTATTGCCAATGACAGTATATTCCACATGATTATTATCTCTCAGACGTCCTGAGATCACTGAACCAGTATTAAGACCAATATGAAGTTTAAAATCTAAATTAAATCGATCAATAAACTGATCATGGATCTGTCTTACCATGCGCTGCATTTCCAACGCCGCCCTGACTGTACGCTCGGGATCATTCTCATGGTTAATTGGGATTCCGAATAATGCCATGATCCCATTATCGGAATATTTGTCGATGGTCCCTTCGTATTTATAAACTACATCTGACAATTGATGAACGATTTTATCAACTGCAATAAATACGCTCTCATTATCAACTTCATCAATATCAATCGACGTGTAAGAAATTTCAGCAAAAAGAACTGTGACCTCCCTCTTTTGGCCGTATAGATCCTTTGATGCCTTAGAGAATTTCTCGATCAAGCTCGAAGGCATTTTTGATCGCAAATCACGTAACATCCGCTCCTGCAAATCTACTTTGGATAGTTGGCTTGGCTCATAATCTGCTTTCCGATCTCTCCCAAAACTTTCACCACATTTCTCGCAGAAAGATCTATTTATCGATGTGCTTGCCCCACATTGATTGCAAACCTGTATCAATGAAGATGCACAATTAAGACAAATATGAATACCGTTAGGATTTTTATTACTACAAAAAGGACAAACTGTCATGATCCCACTCCTTTTTGGAGAATTGATTGTTACTCTCAGATAAATTTATCTTGATCTCCAACAATCGCCGTAGGGACTTTTAGGTTTGGGGTTGTGAGGTGTTCGGAACACACCCTACAACCCGAAACCTAAACATCACCATGGGATTCCACAGAGACCCAAATACCTTCCAAACTGGTTTACTGCTAGAAACAACTCGATTACGTCTTAGCTAATTGAATTTGATTTCGCCCGTTAGCCTTGGCAACATACAAAGCTTGATCGGCCGTATCACTTAATAGTTTGGCATTAGGCGACTCAGGATATGTTGAAATTCCACAACTGAAGGTTACCGAAAAAGCACTTTTTTCACTGTGATAGAATTCGATTTCTGAAAAGGATTTGCGAATATTATCCACGATTTGGAAAGCTTGCTCAGCGTTACAATCTGGGAGTAATGCCACGAATTCCTCCCCTCCATACCTTCCGATGATATCGCTCTTCCGTAGTCGTTGGATGAGTAAACGAGCTAAACTTTTTAGAACACTATCACCAGCGGCATGACCATGGGTATCATTTACCTTTTTAAAATAGTCTAGATCCATCATCGCTAATGCAAATACATTGTTGCTCCTAGCAGCACGTTCAACTTCTTTTGCCAACACACTCCGAAATGCTGTATGGTTCAACAAATTGGTTAAACTGTCACGGAACATATATGATCGCAGTGTTTTCAAGCGTTCAAGCCTGCTCCGAACGACTGCGATCAGATGAGAAGCTTTAATTGGTTTGAGCAGAAAATCATCCCCCCCTAAATCGAGTGCTTCAATTCGCTTACCGAAGTCATCATCATTAGAAAGGAAAATTATTGGAATACCGATATACTCATCAATTTGGCGGATGATCCTGGCGATATCAGCACCATTGATCCCATGCATGGCCGCGTCTATCAGAATTAAATCAGGGTGAAACTCACGGATATGCTCTAAAACCATATGAGGATCAAAAACAATATGGGATTCCATACCAGACATCTTCAGAATCATCTGATAGTATTTCGCCACTGGCTGTTGATCTTCTATGATTAAAACTCGGTATGGTTGGGGGATCGAAGATTGCGAATCCAAGGTATCCAACTTCGCGATTAAAGCAACAATATTTACGGGTTTTGTAAAAAATGCTACGCCCCCCATTCGGATAGAAGCCAATCGAATGTCTTGGGTATCGGAATCTGATATAAAAATCTTTGGGATCGGCGTCTCTGTTAACTCTTCGATATCATCAATTTCTGCAATTGAAGAATTTTTGTCCTTGGAAACATCGATTAGAACTGCGACCGAGCGATGACTCGCAGTCACCGTAGAAAACTTCTTGTAACCTCTGACTTCTTGAACGTAGTAACCAAAATGGGATAACTGTTCAGAAATAAAAGAAAAAAAGTGAAGATCATTGGTGATCAAATATATCAATTTGGCCGTCGATTTTTCATAGCCTAGTTGTCTGGGTGCGCTCAACCATGAACCTCCAGCATATCTTCAACTTTTAGAACAATGTATGGAAGACGAAATAATTCCAGACCAATCTTAATGAAGAAATTGGTCAGGCATTTAATTCGATTTTTAATTATAACAGTTCAAACCTGAAGTTCCCCTGATAGCTCATTCGGTAGCATCGTGGGACTTTCTAAGATTCTACTTGTGAATCTACTCTCAATTAGTTTTCAATTTGCTTACAAATTAAATTGTCACTGCGAACCCCTAAAGCAATAACAATTTAATTTGTAGAGTTACACACTTGAAGTGTGGTTTTCTGGGAATAGGGGGTGGGGGCGAAGCCCTCACCCCCTATTCCCAGCCATTTACTCACCAAACTGCGTAAGTTCTATAGTTATTGATGAGACGAACAACTTATTCCATAAAAAAATCCTATACCTGCAAAAGCGCCTGATCAAGATCACCAATCAGATCATCGACATTCTCCAAGCCAATTGACAATCGTATCAAACCATCGTCTACACCCACCGCGGCGCGCTCTTCCGGGGTCATGTGTTCATGAGTGATCGTAGCTGGGTGCATGCATATGCTGCGGCTGGTCCCAAAGGTGACTGCGTGGCAGATCAGTTTGAAGCTATCCATGACTTCTGCAGCGCCCGGCATACCCCCTTCGACCACAAATGACATCAAGCCACCGGGGCCTGACATCTGTTTTTGAGCCAAATCATACTGCGGATGGCTCTCCAAACCCGTGTGGTCAACGCGCTGGACATTAGGGTGATCGGTGAGAAACTCAGCGATCTTCTGCGAGTTGAGGCTATGACGATCCATACGCATGGATAGGGTTTCCAGATATTGCAGCGTCAGCCACGAATCGAAGGGCTGCATGATCGCCCCAACAAACTCAGTGGTGTTCCAGCGTACATCCTCGATCAATGCCTCGGGACCAACGATCGCGCCGCCCAACACTGTGGCGTTCCCAGAAAGAAATTTGGTGATCGATAGCAAGATGATATCGGCGCCCAATTCCATAGGTTGTTGAAGTGCAGCGGTTGCAGTGGTATTGTCGACCATCAAGGGTACACCATGAGCATGAGCCACGTCGGCCACCGCGGCGATGTCTGTAACGAAAAGCGTGGGATTACTGGGGGTCTCCACCCAGATCAATTTGGTCTTTTCATCGATCTCTTGATCCCAAGACTCTGGGTTAGCTGGATCCTCTACGAAACGGAACTCCACGTGGCAGCGTTCGGGGAAGATCGTGGCTGCTTGCTTATATCCTTCACCAAAGGTATTTAAAGAAGTGACCACATTGTCGCCTGGGCGAGCCATGTTGAATACCAGATTGAACAGGGCCTGCGAACCAGAGGCTGCTGTCAGGCAGGCCTCGCCCCCTTCCAAGGAGGCCAGTCGCTCTTCCAATAGCGCGGCGGTGGGGGTCTTGGTGCGACCATAGACCGGGTAGGGAATCTCATCGAATTGCTTGTATGGATATGTCATCGAGGGCACAATTGGCGGTACAAAGGCACGGTAATCTTCCAGGTCTTGTAACGGGTGATAACCAGCGTGCAAAGCCCGCGTATCGAAACCCTGTTCCTTATCTGAACGCTGAAATTGTTTTTCATTTGAGTCATAAACCCAGGGATCGCGCATGAAAAATTGGTTGTCGTCCATATTGTCCTCACTATCTGGAAGTTAGAAGTTTGAGATTGGATATTGGATACTTTGGCACTGACTACTGAATACTGTTTTCTGCTCTCTCTACGTACTCCCTAATTGCCTTCTTGACTTCTGCAGACAACGGCTCAGGGTTATGGGTCGCGAGGAGGTGATCAACTTTATGCGAGGCGCGTTCGGCCATGGTCGTAGCGCCATCGGCTTCCCATGCGGAATAGATCTGTCGGTCAGCCAACTTGGAGTAGTAAGCATCCTTGAAATGTCGATAGGTGTGATCGTGGGAAAGATAATCGCCTTCAGGACCTAACTCCTCGACAACTTCCAGGGCAAGAGTCTCATCGGTCACAGGAACACCCCTGGTTGCAGCCCTGATCCAGCCAAGCATATCGTCTGCGATAGCCATCAACTGCAGGGAACCCTGTAAACCGGCATCCATAAAGCCGATATCATGAATGATATTGGCCCCATTGAGCAGTGGGAAAAGTAATCCCAGTGCACATTCAGCACCTGCCTGTTGATCGAGGGCTTTGGAGTCTGTCGAGCCGCCCAACCCAAAGACGGGCAGTTCGTAGTACTTACCCATAGCGATGGCTACACCTTGCTCGTCGGGCAGGCAATAATTGCCAACCATGGTCTGCAAGTTGTAAGGACCGCCATTCCAACCCGGCACGGCAATGGGAGAACCTTCGCTCACCAGTTGCGATAAAACAATACCCAACAAGGTTCCAGCATTCATGGTTGCCATGCAGCCAGCCGTGGTAGCTGGCGAGTTGACTCCCGCAGCATTGAGTGGGATGTAGAGTTGAGGCAAACCCTTCTCGGCAAAGTACATGCACTTTTGTAAGGAATCTTCGTTGGCCACTAGCCCGCTGGTGACATTGATATAACATACCGCAAACGGTCGCTCTCGAAAAGCCTGCTCCCCTCCAGCGACGATCTCCGCCATTTCGACACTGGCTACGCAAGTTTCGAAATCTGGGGTCACAAATACAATGGGCTTGGTGGTGTGGTTGAGCATCGCCTCCATCTGATACTGGGGATAGAGGCGGTCATCTACGTCGGATGGAAGAAAAGCCGACATGACGAAGTCAACTTCAGGAAGCGCGTCGAACAGCGTGCAGGCGTCGATCACATCTTGCAACACTGCGGGACGCCGTTGACCTGTGCGATGATCGAGGATATTGAGACAATCCGAACCCCCACCGAAATAAGAATTGTAACCCCAAGCGCGCATGGCAACCTGGCCGTTACGATTATAGAGTATCATGCGCTTTGGAGCCGAGGCTAAAGCCCTGGTCACTAAATGCTCAGGGATACGCACACGCTGCCCATCGGCCGTCGCTCCAGCTTTGACCAAGATATTTCTAGCTCTAGCATCGTGCGTTTCGATGCCAATCCGCTCGAGAACTTCCAGGCTGGCCGCATGGATCTTCTCGCATTCAGTTTTTCCCAAGCGGGAATAGTGCGCGCTGGTCATGTTCACACCGTGGGTTTGGATCATGTTATCCTCTTATTGATATATCAGTTATAATAGTTGATATATTTTACTTGGAGAAAATCCTTTCAACAAGAACAGATCTCTAGGAGTTGCCGAGCTGATACTCCCCTATATCTGGAAATTTCCATATCGTTTCCAGAGGCCCAAAAGAACATGTCTGAATATATTTCAAAGAGTTCAATTTACATTGAGGTACGCCGTTCTATTATCATGGGTCACCGCAAGCCGGGTGAGCGGCTAAACGTGGAAGACCTCGCACAGCACTTTCAAACCAGTGTCACCCCTATTCGGGACGCGCTACAAATGCTCAGCCAGGAAGGATTGGTGACGATCAAGCCCAGATCGGGGTACTTTGTAACTCGCATCACGCTCAAAGAGCTGCGAGATATGTTCGAAATGCGCAATATTCTCGAACTTGCCGCCATCGAACGCGTCGTTGAACGCATCACCGACGATCAATTGGAGATGTTGGCGAATGTCCACGCCGGGTATAGCGGAGATGATGATGAAGCCTACGACCGATATACCGAAGAAAATCGCACCTTCCACTACCTGCTAGCCAAAGCTTCAGGGAACACAGAACTGGCACGCACATTAGGCCATCTACTCGATCGGCTGGCGCGTTTTATGGTGTTGCGTTTTGCAGGAAAAACCATGCAGGATACTCACGCGCTTGTCTTGAAAGCTATTAAAGAGGGTAATCCTATTGCAGCTCGACAAGCGCTGCTCGAGGATATCGAGGATACCTTTGACACATCTCTGCAACGGATCATGGAAAACGAGGCCGATGCCTGGCATGTAGAAATGTGAATCTAGGATAATTTTTGGGACTCTGGGATTTCCCATGGTGAACTCCAGATTTGGGGGTATCGGGCTGCTCCGCAGGCCCGATACCCCCAAATCTGCCAATTTCCAACGTGAACCTTTGTGTCCATTGTAGAAACGCATAATGTATATGATGTTGCTAAGGAGCGTATCATGAGAAACGTTAATTCGGCCGCTTTTCAATCCCCTCAATTTTCTGTTCTATCCGAAAGTCAGATGCGTGACCTGCATATGGCTGCCTTAGAGGTGCTCAGACGTACAGGGATTAGATTCTTCCATCAGGGGGCGGTTGATTTGTTCAAGGATGCCGGGGCATTCGTCCGTGATGGCAATCTGGTCAAGTTCCCAGCCCGCATGGTCGAAGATGCCATTGCCTCCGCCCCCAACCGGGTGATCATGTGCGACCGAGAGGGGGAACCCACCGTATTCCTTGAAGACCGAACTGTCAACTTCGGCACGGGTTCCGATTGCATCAATTTTTTGGATCACGAGACTGGCCAGCATCGCAGATTCGTCTCCCAGGACATCATCAACGGCTACCACCTGTGCGATGCCTTGCCTAACATCGATTTCGTGATGTCCATCGGCATCCCTACGGATGTGGACTCCGAACTGGCCTACGACACTCAGATGGCACTGATGCTGGAGCACACCACCAAGCCATTGGTCTTCGTGACCGACAATTTGGAGTCGTGCCAGCGGGCCATCGATATGGCGGCCGCCGTGGCTGGAGGTCGCGAAGCCTTGCGTGAACGGCAGAACATCTTGCTTTATTCTGAACCCAGTTCGCCCCTGCAACAGTCTGATACCGCAGTGGATAAGCTGATTCTGATGGCAAAGAACGAGTTGCCCATTGTGCATTCCCCAGCCCCGCTAATGGGCGGCACCGGCCCCATCACCATGGCCAGCGGTCTGGCCATGTCGCTGGCCGAGATCTTCAGCAGCCTGGTGGTGCACCAACTGACCAAGCCAGGCGCGCCTTACATCTTCGGCGCCGGGTTGCACCACATGGACATGAAAGTCGCCCAAATCTGCTACGCCTCACCGGAATTCCAGCTCACCAAATCGGCGATCGCCCAGCTAGGACGTCGCTACGGGATCCCTACCTGGGGCTACGCCGGCTGTACCGATGCCAAGGTCATGGATGAGCAGGCATCTTTAGAATCTCTTTTGTCGGTGATGATGGCGAAATTCAGCGGCGCCAACTTGATCCACGATGTCGGATATATGGAGAGCGGCCTGACCTATAGTTTTGAGATGCTCGTCTTGACCGATGAGTTAATCGCCCTGACAGAAAATCTCATGAAGGGCATCGAGGTCAATGATGATACGCTGATGCTGGATGAAATCCACGATGTCGGTCCCGGCGGCCACTTTTTGAATACCAATCAGACTATGAAGCACTTCAAGGATTTCTGGTATCCCAGCCTGTTAGACAGGGGCATTCGTCCAACCTGGCTCGAGGAGGGTGCCACCACCCTGGGCCAGCGCCTGACATCGAGGGTCAAAGAGATCCTCGCCGAATACCATCCTAAACCCTTGGACTCTGAGAAGAAGCGTAAAGTCCAGGAAATCCTAGCCAAGGCGAAATCGTGACGCAAAATCCCATAGGCGGTGATGCCCGCCGCATTGACGCTGCCGATAAAGTAATTGGTCAGGCCAGGTATGTCGAAGATATCGACATGCCAGGTCTAGTATACGCACGTGTAGTACGCAATCCCTATCACCACGCCCGCCTGCTCTCGATGGATAGTCAGAATGCCGTCGAGCTCCCTGGGGTGATCCGCATCATCACTGCTACGGATGTCCCCGGGGTGAATGGATTTCCCAACTACAGCCGTGACGAACCCTTGCTGATGCCCGTGGGGGAAACCGTTAAAATGAAAGGGACTCCGGTGGCTTTGGTGGTCGCTTCTACACCTGAGGACGCTCTGGTGGGAGTCCGTGCCATCAAAGCCAAATACGACCCCCTGCCCTATTCATTTGATATCGATGGGGATGTAGAAATCTATGCTGGGGGAAACACCCTCAATTCCCATACAGTCATCCATGGCAATTTGGAAAATGCCTATCAGCACTCCGATGTGATCATCGAAGCTTCCTATCACACAGCTTTCCAGGAGCACAGCGCGCTCGAGCGCGAATCCGCCCTGGGGTATCTCGACGAAGATGGACGCATCACCGTCGTAGGCAGCACCCATGAGCCTCACTGGCAGCAACAGTGGATCGCCGAATTGCTGGATTTGGACCTAGATCAGGTGCGCTTCATCGCGCCCCCTATGGGCGGTTCTTTTGGGGGGCGACAAGACCCCTGGCCAAACCTGGCCGCCGCTCTGGCTGCATATATCACTGGCAAACCTATTCAGTTGATTTATGATCGGGGAGAGTCATTCGATGCCTCACCAAAACGGCATCCTTACGATCTCAAGTACAAAATTGGAGCGACAAAAGATGCACAGCTAACTGGCATTCAAGTTCGTATCGACCAGAACACCGGAGCTTATGACGCCGATGGATATTACATCCCCGAGTATGCCGTGGTTGGGAGCGGAGGTGCGTATCAGTGGGGGGCGGTCGATATCCATGCCCAGAGCATTTACACCAACGCGCCCAAGTGCGGGCAGTTCCGGGGCTTCGGCACGCCGCAATCTACCTATGCCCTAGAGTGCTCGCTGGACGAAATGATCCAACAACTAGGTGAAGATCCCCTGCAATTTCGGCTGAAGAATATCATCTCTCCATCGGACAACACGTTTCTAGGGTACCCCATCGCGGAAACCCTTGGATACAGGGAAATACTCGAGGCGCTGCAACCACGCTTGCAGGAGTTCGAGGAGGCAGCCGCACGTTTCAACTCCAAGACTGGCAATGCGCCATATCGCAAGGGAATCGGGGTCGCCGGGATGTGGTACCGCTTTGGAAAATCGGGGGCGCTACGCATCGAGGCCCATGCTGAATTATCGCTTGAAGGGAAAATCATCCTCTACTGCTCGGCACCAGATTACGGTCAGGGTACCAGCACCACCATGGCTCAACTAGGGGCAGAAACACTGGGCATTTCGAGAAAGCTGATTGAATTGGTCAATGCTGATACTTCCCTGACCCCCGACAGCGGCGTCCAAGGAGCTTCAAGGGCAACTTATTGGGTGGGCAACGCAGTTTGTCAGGCAGCCAGCAATCTCAAGACAGAGATCATTGCCAGCGCGGCCGAAATATTGGATCATGACCCTGAAATTCTTGCAATCAGAGATCACCAAGTTGTGAGTAACCGCGACCCAGGTGCCTCGATCTCGCTGATCGAGATCGCCCAAGAGATCGAGAGAATTGGGAAATCCCGCAAAGTGCAGGGGATCTTTGACCCCTCACCATCGTTTCCCGAAGAGACTCGCCCGATGTACACACCTCACTTTGCCACAGGCGCACACTTGGCAGAAGTGGTCGTGGATATGCACACAGGGCAAGTGCAAGTGACTCGTTTCGTTGCTGCTCATGATGTCGGGCGAGTCATCAATCAGCAGGGCGCTGAAGGCCAAGTAGAAGGTTCGATCTTGATGGGTATCGGTTCGGCTTTGTTTGAGGAATACATCCCCGATTTGACCACGGGATTTGTGGACTATATTCTCCCGATGATTGGGGAAATGCCAGAGATGGAAACAATATTTGTCGAAGTACCGAGTTTGAAAGGTCCATTTGGGGCTAAGGGATTAGGAGAAACCGCAATGTTGGCCTCGACGCCGGCCGTTATCAACGCCGTATCGCGGGCCATTGGCACACGCATCCGTAAAATCCCCGCCACGCCTGAGCGAGTATTAAAGGCAATTCCCCAACAATAAAGAATCCAACAATAATAAGCAAAAGGGAGTTCGCTGAGGCCGCGAACTCCCTTTGTTATGAGTTAATCAGATCGCCAATTCTAAAGTGAAAATATGGTCATGATTTGAACAATGATGATGACCACATTTATCAGCATCAAAAATCGCATGACACCAAACCCTGCGCTTAATTCGTTTAAGCCTATCATTAGCTCATCAATATCCTGGCCTTTGGTTGTCACGATGTGTCTAAAGTTGTCTGCGGGTCGCCAGATGATAATGCCGATGATGATCTGGATCGCTGACATCACGAATGTACTCAAAGTGGCAGCTATTTTCCCCTCGTTCAAGATGACACCGATCCCATTTATGGCCACGGCAACACCAATGATGATAAATAATACTCCCAATCGGGCAATTCTTTTCGATAGAGTTTCAAAAACCTGGTTCTCTTCTTGTGTGAATTCGTATGCTGACATTTTTTCTCTCCAATTTCTGTTGTTCACTGACCGATGGCATAAGGATATTGACTAAATCGCTTTCACGTTGTTATTCATTTATGATCTTCCAGCACGAGGAAAGCTTTTGATACATAGTCAATATTTCCTACTCCGCTGCACTTACAGCCGGAGAATGAAATTGATGAGCACTAGAATCACAGATAAGATCACCAGATATTGAAGCACGTTGAACCCCGCGTTCAATTCCCGCAATCCTGTCATAAGCTCGGCAATATCCCGTCCTTCAGTGGTAACCATGCGTTTGAAATTATCGGCCGGACGCCAGAATGTAATCCCCATAATGAGGTTAACCAACCCGATGAGTATCAACACAAAGGTTGCAATTTGCCACCCATCACGTTGAACAAAGCCGCCAGAGAAGATCAGCCTCCCGATTCCCGTGATGAGAAAGAGTATGCCTATCTGGACCAGCCTTTTCGACAGAGTACTCAATATTTTATTCTGCTTTTCTGTGAACTCGTATTCAGACATTTCTCCTCCTTTATTCGAACAATCCCAATCTTGTCCTAAACATTATATATCAAATCACTTTTGTATACAAAAGGATCCCTAAGAATTCTCGTGGTTAACTCCAGATTTAGGTATATGGAGTGTGCTCAGCACACCCCATATACCCAAATCTACCAACTTCCATGGCGATTCTTGGAGAGTCATCTTGACTTGTTTCGATGAGTTCCCTATAATATGGTTGCGCTTATAAAACATTGTCTCATTATTTGCAACACCCATTAATTCATGCCAACAGAAAAATCTTCTTCTACCGTCCAAACCGTCAAACGCATTTCCAGAATCCTGCGCAGTTTTACTGAAACTGAAGCGGATTTGGGCGTTATGCAAATTAGCAGAGATACCGGATTGCACAAGAGCACCACCTCTCGCCTGCTCTCAGCCCTCCACCAAGAGGGCTTTGTGGAAAAGAACGCTGAAACCGGCAAATATCGTTTAGGTTTGGGGCTGGTTACCCTGGCTGGAGCTGTCTTGGAGAGGCAAAATCTTCGTCAGGCCGCACAGGAATATCTGCGCGCATTGGCAGAATTAACCCAGGAAACGATCAATATCTCCATTCTTGATGGGGATGAGTGCATTAATATCGAGACCGTTCGCAGCCCAAAATCAATCCGCTACGCTGGGCAATTAGGGCGCAGAACACCATTGCACTGTACATCGACTGGCAAAGTATTGTTGACTCATCTGCCTCCGGAACAACGTCAAGAATTACTCTCCCAATCCCTTGATGCCTATACGCAGCACACAGTCACTGACCCCATTGCTCTGCGCGTGGCTTTGGTAGAAATTTGTGATCAAGAATATGCTCTTTCGAATGAAGAATTTGAGCAAGGCTTGGTTGCGATCGCAGCCCCTATTCGCGATCTTACCGGGGAGGTAATTGCGGCCTTGAGCATCTCTGGGCCAACTTATCGCATGAACACTGATTCGATCGATGCGTTTATTCCCCCTCTTATTGAAGCCGCCCAAAATATCTCCAGGCAGCTTGGGCACATCAAACCCCGCGCCAGGAGTAATTGATTAGGAAGACAGGAAAGCAGGAAGGATAAGCTAATTATTCCTGGATTCCTGGCATAATCATAAAAATTGGAGAATAGTAATGAAGGAACAAATCCCAATCCCCACCCTAAAACCGATGGTACGCATGATCTCTGACGAACAGGTGCGCGAACTGCATTACGCTACCTTGGAAATCCTAAGTCAGACCGGTGTCAAAATGCAGGATCCGCAAGGACGCGAGCTGTTGCTCGAAGCGGGTGCCTGGGAGTCGAACGGGCGAATCAAGATCCCTGAAAATCTGGTCACCGATGCCATCGATAAGGCGCCAGCGCGCATTCCCATGCACAACCGCTTGGGAGAGATGAGCATGCCCCTGGAGTTGGGTAAAGTATTCTTCGGTACTGGCTCAGACACGACCTTTACGCTGGATATTGAAAGCGGCGAACGACGTCGTGCCGTAGCCGGTGATGTCGAGGATATCGCTCGCCTCAGTGATGCGTTAGAGAATATCGACTTTGTCATGTCCATGGGTAACCCCTCGGATGTGCCGGCCGACGACCTCTATATCCATGCTTTTGTGCGCATGTTGCGAGGCTCGGTAAAGCCGAATGTCTACACCGCACAGAATCGCAAGGATATGGAAGACATTTATCGCATCGCCGCAGCAACCATGGGAGGCGAGCAGGCTTTGCGTGAGAAGCCAATTTTCCTGCATTATGCCGAACCGATCTCTCCACTATACATCATCGAGGAATCGCTGCAAAAACACATTTTCTGCGCAGAGAAAGGCATCCCCGCGGCTTATATCCCCTCTCCTAACACCGGTGGCGGCGGACCCATTACCGTGGCAGGCGCGGTAGCCTTAGGTAATGCTGAATGTTTATTAGGCTTGATCATTACCCAACTGGTCAACCCCGGCGCGCCCTTCTTATATGGAATGAACACCGCCGCCCTGGATATGAAGACCACCATCGTCAGCTACGGCAGTCCCGACTGGAGCCTGGGGATGGGCGCCTGGGCTGAGTTAGCTCGTTATTACAATTTACCGGTTTGGGGATACGGCGGTGCCACTGACAGCAAAATAGTTGATTCTCAAGCTGGAATTGAAGCCACATTCTCGATTTTGAATGCATACTTATCTCGCATAACCCTAGTCCACGATGTGGCTTATATCGAATATGGCTCAACTTCGTCAATGGAGATGCTGGTCATCGCGGATGAGATCATCAATATGACACGCTACCTTTTGGGTGGGTTGCAGGTCGATCGAGAGACTCTTGCTCTCGAGGCAATTGCGCGCGTCGAACCAGGGGCTGGCTTCCTGGCCGACGACCACACCATGGATCACTTCCGGACAGCACAATGGGCGCCCAAGATCATCGACCGCAACCAATACGACATTTGGCGTGAGGCCGGATCGAAGGACATGTTCACACGCGCCAACGAGCGCGCGCGGGAAATTTTAGCTGAGCATGAAGTGCCACCACTGCCCGAAGAGGCCGAGAATGTGATTGCAGATGTTTTAGCAGAGCGAAGTGGTAAGAATTAACCAAGGTATTAGGTATCAGGATTTGGCATCAGTTTTGACCTATGGCTGATATTTTCTTATCGATCGCGCCAATTTTTCTATTGATTGTTTTAGGTCAGTTACTCTGGCGCAAGGGGATTCCCAGCGTTGAATTCTGGGACCTGAATAACAAACTTGTCTATTGGATTTTATTCCCATCCTTACTTTTCTACAAAACTTCGACTATTGAGCTAGCTGGTTCACTGATAGGGTCTTATGCCATCGTTATCCTTGGTGGATTTGCCTGCGCGATCGCGTTCTCATTATTCACAGCCAGTCTCTGCCAATTGGATCCAAAGGTCACAAGCTCTGTGATGCAAGGGTCTGCCAGGCATAATTCATTTGTAGCGCTGGCCATGGCTGAACGATTGTTCGGCAATCAGGGGTTATCTATTGCAGCCCTAATCGTGGCAATTTTGATCCCCGTTACCAATATCATCGTGGTCTCCTTGATGGTAACGATCATTCATGGAAAAAACCAGGAGAATGTTGGCCGTGCTATTCTGCATGATCTGGTTAGAAACCCGATTCTCGTATCCGTTTTAATTGGAATTTCTGTGAACATGATCCGAGTTGGTGAAATTCCTATCATTCATGATATCAGTCAAATCCTTGGTGGTGCTGCCTTACCTGTAGTTTTATTGTGCATCGGCGCAAACATCCGCTTGGACATCGGCCCACGCACGGCAAGGCAGGCCTTTGGCGTTGGAAGGATTGGTGTTGCAACTCCAATGGCACTATCTATAGTGGGGAAAATGATGGTTTTCCCCGCAGTGATCTTGATTCTGGTCCGAATTTTTAGATTACCAGAATTGGATACGTTAGTAGCGATATTAATTGGAGCGATGCCTACTGCATCATCATCCTATACATTGGCAAAACAAATGGGTGGTGACTCTGAGCTAATGGCTGCTATCATCACCTCCCAAACAGGATTTGCCTTTATCACGGTACCGATTACGATTATGCTCGTTCAACAATTATTCTAAGAATAATCCCGGTTTCTTTGCTCCTTTCGGGAGTGCTTCGCAAGAAACCGGGTTGCTAGATTACGCAAATTTCTCTTCCGCGCGTTGGATGATGGCCCGGAGTTCTTTTTGGACATCCTCGGGCAAGGGTTCAGGTTGATGCTCCTCGAGAATAGTATCCACTCTCTTAGCGGCGCGCTCACCCAAACTGAGTCCGCCAGCGCCCATCCACTGGTCGTAATTTCCGCGCTCAAAGACCTGTGGATACCAGCGCTCCCGGAAATGATCCATCGTATGCTGGGTATCAAGATAAGACCCGTCGGGGCCAATCTCATCGATCAAATCAAGAGCCAAAGTTTCCTCATTGATCTCTACGGGCGCCATCAACGACTCGACCCAACTGACGATCTCGTTGCAAATTACCAACTGAGCCAACGAGCCGCACAAGCCGGACTCTAAATAGCCCAAGTCATGGATCAAATGCGCCCCGCCCAGAGTTTCTGTCATGATCGTCAGGGCAGCTTCAGCGGCAGCCTGCTGATCGACCAGCTTGGAGTCACTGCAACCACCCATTCCGAACACGGGAAGTTTGTAATGTTGCGCGAGTGCGTGCCCGATCCCACGATTCTCGGGTTCACAGTAGGGGCCTACCATGGTGCTCATATCCAGTGAGGCGCCACCCAATCCCGTCATGATAAAGGGTGCGCCTTCCCTCTTCAACTGCGAAAGCACCAAGCCAACCAAAACTCCGGCGTTATCGAAGGCAACCCCACCTGCTGGCGTGATGGGTGCATTGACCCCACCAATCGACACAGGGATATACAACGCGGGCAGACCCTTCACGGACAGGAAGAGCAGCTTTTGTAGAGCATCGTCATTGTCCTGCAATCC
>CAYWIC010000106.1:0-18447 GCA_964458115.1 uncultured Anaerolineales bacterium
CCCCCCCCCCCCACCCACCCCTACATCTGGATAGTCCCACGGCGTTTCCCAGAGAGCCTGTCTATCTTATTGATCTGTGGTTTATGAATTCGATAAAATATGAGTTTATGATATTCCCCTAACGTTGGATGACTTTTTGGGGAACAGGATCGGAATCATAGCACGTCCCAGGTCGTTGCGCACATAGCAATCGGCGAACATCTTCTCGATTTCCGAGAAATCGTTATATCCGAATAAAACGCGCAGGAACGTCAGGTCGGGGAAGAGGGCGTCGCTGTCGTTGAAGTTCTTGGGGGTGTAGGCTTCTGCACCTTTGAGCAGCCCTTTTTCGAAGACCAGTTTCAACCCCGAGCGAAAGAAATTCAGCTTCAACTCGCCACTGTGCCCAACCAGACCTGAATTGGCCAGGCGCTCTTCCAACACCGGGCCAATATGTCTGATGAAGTCTGGGATGTCGGGCACGCGCACATAATAGGCATAGGGATCACGAATACGGGGCAATCGATCACTGATAGCCTGATATACGGGGTGCTCTGTGCCCATCCACATGGCAAAAGCTTCGAATTCTTGTTCCTCTTTTTGTGCAGCGTAGGCTTCTCCCTCTACCTTGAGATATCGCAGCACACTGGGCGTGACTTCCAGCCAGGAAACCCCGGCTTTGAGTTCGTAAATCAAGACCGTTAATGTTGGCCCCCACAGGAAAGGAGGGTGAGCAAGGAAGCCGACTGCACGTCCGGTCTCGTTTTCAATGATTCGGATCGCCAAACGGTTGACATTGTTTTCACTTTTACCGCATAATTCGTAGCGCCAGAGATCATCGTCCATGCAACTGCTGATCAGATAGCGTTTAACATTTGTATTGTATATCTCGCTGATAAAGGCCGCGTCATCTTCTTGTGCCTCACGAATAATGAAAGCTTCATTTTCGTCTTTAGCAAGCTTGGGGATATGTGGGAGATATCCAACTCGGCTGCCATCTAGCGCCAGGCCCATTTCATAGCCGAACTGGCGGTAATAGTTGGGAATACCCGTTATTACTTGGACCTTTTGGCCACGCTCGGCGCTCCATTGGTGGATGACATCGAACTGGGCGCGCACCAGACCACGCCTGCGGTACTCCGGGCTTGTTCCGACTAGCTCGGGGCGGCCAACATCAAACTCGATGCCGGCGTAGCGCCAAGTTTGGGGGATTAAGTTCATCGAAGAGACGATCTCCCCACTGGCAGGATCTTCGACGATCGTAAAGTCGTCCATGCTGGTGGTGGGGTGGGGTTTCGTCAGTAAGTCCCGCACCCAAGCGCCAATTTTCTCATCGGGCTCCTCTGGACCGGCCTCACTATGAATTCTGGCATTGAAAGCTACCAGGGCTTCAATATCCTTTGATGAAGCATGCCGAAGGATCAGGCCGTTTTCAAAATCTTTGATGATCTTCATATCAGTCATTGCGAAATTGAGTCAATTGTATGCGTTACGCCGTAGAGCGGTTGGAACGAATTGGATTGCTTATTTATCAATTACTATCTCAACCCCGTGTCGTTCGAGCGCGCGCAGGGCGTTGGTGATGTTTTTGGTTTCTCCGACCTGAGCGTGCAGATTCTTGATGATCGCTTCGACTTCTTTAGGGTAGGAGGCCGCCCAAGCGCCAGACAGCGTGCGGGTGATCACCCATACATTCGGATGTCGATCTGTGCTCCAACTTGCAAGCATAGCCAAAATTGAATCCGCGTTTTCCATTTGGGCGATGGCTTGTAAGGCATTGACCAGGGCTGCGCGTACATCGCGGTCCTGATCAGCTTTGAGTGGCTCTAACAGTGTGATTGCCAACTCACTCTCCTTCTGTACTACAGATGGCAGGGCAATCAGTGCGGTGGCGCGCACTTTGGGCGATGAGTCTCCCATCCAGCTCTCCAAAAGGATGAGCACTCGCTCAGGGTCGACCTCCCCCACTGCTCTTAAAGTCTCTCCAAGGGCAATTCGTACCTCGGGGCGGCGATCTTTTGCCAGGGCCAGGAGGGCGCTTCGGTCTAGGTCTTCTCCAGAGAAAAAACGTTGCGCCAGTGCGACTGCGCTAATGGCGCGGTGCGTTGTAAGTTGATCTTCCGAGAGCACCAAGAGTTGATCTGTGGAAACGTGTGAAAGGATCTCGCCTGCTGGGCGGATGAGTTGATCGAGATGACCAGCACTCAAGTGATCATTGGCTGCGACGATTGGTAAAGCACGCAACTCATCGAGGGCGATTGCGATCGCCTCGGAATGTCCCAGGCGAACAGCTGCTTTGAGATTCCCAAGCAGTTCACGTATATGGGATTTATTCATTGTTGGGAACTATCGCTAGGGAGCGATCAGCGCTTCGATGGCGTTTTGGGCGGCTGTGGCAGGGTCGGTTTGCTCTTTGAGTACATCGAGAGCGCTTTGCTCCAGCAGAGGCCCCAGGGATTGAATGATCTCTGTTGGAGGGGCTAACTGCGCTGTCTGGGCGACCTGACTGAGAATTTCGTACAGCGGGGTATTTTCCCAGGCAGCCAAAGCGCTGGGACGAGGTGGCAATAACCCTTCTAGCGCATTCCAGTCCGCGAGATACTCGCCTGTGGTCAGAAATTCAGCCAGTTGCGCGGCCAACTCCTGGCGCTGAGGATCAGGGCTGACTAATGCCCATACCCAGCCAGTGGCTGTTGTGGAGGGAATGCCATCTGCGGTCGGGATTGTGGACGCCTGAGCATCTGTAGGCGGAGATTGCAAAAAGCGTGACAGCCAAGTAATGTTCATGTTGGCCTGGCCTTCTTCGTAGGCAGCCCAGGATTGGTCGTCGGTTTCGAACTGGGTCAACCAGAAAGGCATCAGGCCGTTTTGGCTGGCCTGGTAGTAGAAGGTCAGCACATTGGTCAGGGGCGTCATATCCATGATAGGCTGGCCCGCCTCGTCAAGGATGGGTCCGCCGGATGCCTGGTAAAGGGTCAGAGTCAGCAAGCTTTGGGGGTCTGCAGCGGGGAAAGAGAGCGGCTCTGTGATCAGTAGGGCGGATTCCCAATCTGTAGGCGGTACTTCAATGAACTCTGGGCGGTAGACCATGATCAACGCGTCCCCGGCAAACGGCAACCCGAAAATGCTGTTTTGAACGTGGGAGATCTGCCGTGCGAAATCGTACCAGTCAGTGTCGTCCATGGTATCGGTCAAACCATCATAGGGATGCAGTAGGCCTTTGGCGACCGCGCTCTGTAAGCTTTCATAGGGCAAGGCTACCAGGTCAGGGAGCGCCAGAGGGGCGGCCGCGCTGGCTGATATTAGAGTGTCCTCGATTCCCCCTGGCCCGGTGACTTCCTTGGTGCGCGTTTCAACGCGCACCTCACTGCGGCGGGTGGAGAATTCCTCCAGCCGGGCATTAAAGGCCCTGCTGGCTGCGCTACCGTCATCGGGATCAAACTGGGGCGGCAGCCAAATAGTGAGTGTCAGAGAGCCTGCGGCAGGTGTTCCGATCTCTTCGGTGAGAACCGGAGAAAGAGTTGGGGGCGGAGTTCCGGTTGGTTCTGCATCCACTAGCTGAGTGGTTGCATCCTCGGTAGGGGTCACGCACCCACTGATGAGGAGAGTGGTGGAACAAAGAACCACAAACCCCCACCATAATCTGAGAAATTGTCGCATAGACATGGTTTCTTACTCTAACTTGATCGGGTCTTTTAGTAATGCCAGGAGCAGGCCCAATGCGTTCTCTACATCATTGAAATCGACCATTTCTGAAGGGCTGTGGACATACCGGCAAGGGATCGAAAGACAGCCAGCAGGCACCCCAGAACGGGAAAGTTGGATGGCGCGGGCATCGGTGCCGCCGCGTTCCAAGACCTCGAGTTGATAAGGGATTTTGGCTTTTTGAGCAGTGCGCACCATCCAATCTACGACGCGGGGGTCGGAGATCATGCCTGAATCTTTGACTTTGATTGCGGGTCCCGCTCCCAGGGATACTTCCATGGTGATGCCTTTAGGGGTGTCACCGGTTCGGGTGACATCGAGGGCTAACCCCACTTCAGGGTCAACCCCGAACGCTGCCGTAGTGGCGCCGCGCACACCGACCTCCTCTTGCACACTGAAGACGAAGTAGACTTCATGTGGAGTGCGCTTGAGATTTTTTATGGCTTCGATCAAGATGACTACGCTGATGCGGTCGTCCATGGCCTTGGAGACTAGGCGATTGCCCATTTCGGTCAGCGGGCGTTCGAAGATGGCCACATCTCCAACTTTGATGGAACATTCTTTTTGGCTGCTGGCGCCGACATCGACATACATTTTGCTCAGAGGGGGCACTTTGTAGGTGCTCTCGATCTTCTCTGTGCCGATCACCCCTGGAGTGCCATCTAGGAAACGCACGCGACTCCCCGGTGTGTAACGCGGAAAGACGCCGCCAATGTTTGTGAAACGGATGAAGCCGTTTTCGTCGATGTGGGTTGCGATCACGCCGATCTCGTCCATATGGGCGGCCAGCATGATGCGTTTGCCATTTTCCGCCTTCGAGCCTTTGCGGACGATCAGGTTGCCGAGGTTGTCGACGCGGATTTCGTCTGCATGATCCTCGATCTCTGCGCGGATAATCTCCCGGATCTGGTTTTCGTGCCCCGGCGGACCAGGGGTTTGGGTTAGTTTTTCGATGAGTTCTTTCATTGAGCTTCCTAATGTATTTTCCCGTAAAAGGGTGTGTGAAGGGGCGCAGCCCCTTCGCACACCCTTTACGGGGATACCTTTTATATGTGACCTATCTTTTGGCGGCAAGTTTATTAGCTGATAATCGGCTTAGAGATGCATGGAGCAATCTTAAGGTATTGCGCCAATCATCGATCCTGGCTATCGCTGCGGCAGTGTGGATGTAACGTGCAGGGACGGAGACCGAAACGACGGGAACGCCTGCGCGCGAGCGTTGGATGGCCCCGGCATCGGTGCCACCGCCGCCGGGCTGGCGAAATTGGTAGGGGATCCCCTGTGCTTCGGCAGTTTCCTGTAAATAGTGGATCAAGCGCGGGTCCGAGAGAGTAGCGCCATCGGCGACGTAGATTGCCGGACCAGCGCCTAATTTGGTGTTATAGCGTACGTTTTCTTCTCCATCCCAAGTGGGTAGATCCATTGCAGGTGTGCTGTCTAAGGCCATGGCCAGATCAGGTTCTAAGGCGTAGGCGGCGACTTTCGCACCGCGCAAGCCGACCTCTTCTTGCACTGTAAAGGCAGCCAATAGGTCAATATTTGCTGGAGCGTGTTTGATCAATTCGATTAAGGTGACCACGCCAATGCGGTCATCTATTGCTTTGGCGCGCAGGCTGCTTCCTATGCGTCGGAATGAAGTCGCAAAGGTTGCCCGATCGCCAACTTTGACTTTGCTCCCGTTGTGGGGCCCAACGTCAATGCGTAAGGAGTCCACTGAAATAGCTCGGCTGCGCGCGCTGGACGTTGTCAGATGTACGGGTTTGGCGCCGATCACCCCGGGGATTTTGTCCGCTCCAACCCAAACGGGTTTGCCGACCAATTGTCGCTCATCAAGGCCACCGACTGTGTCGAATCGGAAAAGGCCATCGCCATCGTCGTAAATGATCATGAAGCCGACCTCGTCCATGTGAGCGGCCAGCATTACCCGCAAGCGATTTCTCCCAACCCCATTTTTGGTGACTAACACATTGCCGAGGTTGTCAACTTGAACATCGTCGGCGTGATCATCGATTTGCTCTATGATGATTTCGCGCACAGAACCCTCATCGCCAGAAACAGCGCAGGTTTCTGTTAAACGTTCTAATAAGCGAATTTGAGCAGATAATATTTTGGGTTGATATGGTTTATCAGTCATAATGAAAACGTTTCACGTTCAACGTTTACCCATCGTCGCAACTTTCAGTCGCAGGGCAAGCTGTTCAAGCGTTCCGCGAAGTCGAGTTCTAACTCTGATATGAATTCTGTCAGCAGCCGCCCGGCGCGTTTGACATCCTTCATAGCGATCATTTCGACCGGAGTATGCATATAGCGTAGGGGAATGCTGACCACCATGGTGGGGATGCCTTCGCGCGCGATCTGTAGGGCGTAAGCATCCGTGCCGGAGTGGCGTGGCATGGCTTCCAGTTTGTAAGGGATCTCTAGCCTGTCGGCGATGTCTGCGAAGGCTTTCTTGAGCCCCGGGTGGATGTTCGGTCCCCAACCAAGGGTGATGCCTTTACCCAGAGGATAGGTTTTATGTTTGGGAGTATCCGGTCCTTGCGCCCAAGTGACATCGATGGCTACCGCCAGCTTGGGTCGCAGCTGATATGCCGAGGTTAGAGCGCCCGCCATGGTCTCTTCCTCCTGAACTGTGGCCACAGCCCAAACATCCCAAAGGTGTTCGCGCTTCGATAGCAAATCCAGGCACTGGGTCAGCGCGGCCACGGAAGCACGGTTGTCCAGGGAGTGTCCCATCAGAATGCCCTTACCCATCTTGACTGGCTCCTGAGCAAAGGAGATTAGATCACCTATCCGAACTTTGTTTTTTACTTGGGTGGAGGGTAGCCCTGTATCCACAAGTAGGTTCTCTAGCGGTACAGGACCTTTGCCTACATCGGGGGGCAGTACATGGGCTGGGGGTTGTACGATCATCCCAGGCAGATCTTCTCGCCCATGAACCGTGACCAATTGTCCCGGCAGCACGCGGTGATCCAAGCCGCCAATCTCACTGAGGTGCAGGAAACCATCAGTAATCTTCGACACCATCAAGCCAATGGCGTCCATGTGGGTCGCAAGTAAAATCGAAGGTCTTGGCTCAGGAGCAGAGCCCTGTTTGAGACCATGCAGGCTTCCAATCTGGCTTTCGCTGAGTTCGTCCGTCCGGGATTCCCAGGCATCTGCGATGATTTGTCGCACGGGCTGCTCGTAGCCGGAAAGGCCGGGAGCTGAGATCAATTCGATCAGGAATTTTGAAAGGTTATTCATACAAGTGAGTGGCAATTAGGGGGTGGGGCTGGGAATCTCCACAGTTGGGGTTACCGTGGGGATCAATGTCGGGACCTGGGTATCGGTGGGTGCGCTGGTCGGCAGCGGTGTCGCCGTGTCGGTGGGAGGTGGTACAGCCGTATTCGTAAAGGTCTCGGTGGGGATCAAGGTAGCCGTCTCCGTAGGGATGAGGGTGGGACTGGGGGTTTGTGTCCAGGTTGCAGTAATCGTAGGAGTATTGGTCGGCAGATCCGTTGATGTCGGCGGAGGGGTATTGGTGATGGTTGGTGTGAGGGAAGCGGTCAAAGTCCCAGTTGGAGGAAGTGGGGTCAGCGTTGGGTATGGAGTCAGAGTAGGGTACGGAGAGGCTACGAATGGAGCTAGAGTTTCGGTGGCAATTTGTGGGGGTGTCTCTGTTGGGATTGGTGTAGGCCGGTTTTCAGAGCGCAAAATCACTAAACCAGCACAATAGCAGGGTAATGTAGCCAATGTCAGGGCTACCAAAAATATCCGCAAACGGGAACGTGGTGAAGGGTTATCAAGCATAGTACTGTAGTGTAGATGATAACACTAGCCCAAGTGAGAGGCAAGGAACGGGGTGTTCCGAAAAAAGAGATATTGATGGGCATAGCTCATCATTATCTCTTTTTTCGGTCTAGATTGAATTTGCCTGTTGAATCCAAGCCTTTGGTTGTGTACAATGAGTACATTGAAACGAATAGGAGTAGATATGCATTATCGACGTTTGGGACGATCCGGTTTGAAAGTCAGTGAGATATCCTTGGGCGCCTGGGTGACCTTTGGCGGCCAACTTGATGAGAGCATGGCCAGCGATCTCATCCACGCGGCGTATGAGAAGGGGGTCAATTATTTTGATAATGCTGATGCCTACGGTAATGGCGAAGCAGAGGTCATTATGGGCCAAGCCATCAAGGAATTACCCCGTGAAGCTTTGGTTATTTCTAGCAAAGTATTCTGGCCAACCATGCCAGGTCCAAATGGACGTGGTCTTTCCCGCAAGCATGTCATGGAGTCGATCCATGCCTCGCTGCGCCGACTGGAAACCGATTATGTCGATCTCTATTTTTGCCATCGTTACGATCCTGATACTCCCATCGAGGAAGTGGTATTCACCATGAACACCCTGATACAGCAGGGCAAGATCTTGTATTGGGGGACGTCTGAATGGACTGCAGCGCAGATATCGCTGGCCTTTGGAGTGGCGCGGCAAAATAACTTGATTCCGCCTACGATGGAACAGCCGCAATATAGTATGTTGCATCGTGAGCGTTTCGAGACAGAAATTGCCCCCCTGGCAAAAGAACTCGAATTTGGCTTGACGACCTTCAGCCCCCTATATTTTGGTATTTTGACGGGGAAATATAATGACGGCATCCCCGAGGGGAGTCGGGCGTCCCTGGATAGCATGGCCTGGGTTCAAAATTATCTCACCCCCGAACGGCTGGATATCGTCCAGGATTTGGGCTTGATCGCGGCGGATTTGGGCATTACCCAAGCCCAATTGGCGATTGCCTGGTTATTGCGGCGCAAGGTGATCAGCAGTGTAATCACTGGTGCGACAAAACTAAGCCAAATGGAAGACAACCTCGCTGCAGCTGAAGCGGTTGGTTTGTTGAGCGATTATCTATTACACTAAATCGAGCCTGTTTTGGGTACCCAACCAGAGAGTTTATAACAGACCGGCGGCGAGCGACGCTCGCAGCCTGTCTGTTATAAATTATTTAAATAAGATTATAAATCGCCTCCAGGAATCTCTTCATCGATAATCTCCCCTTCGATAGCATCGAGGGGTTTTTCTCTTAACATCAAGAAACCGACCACGATGGGGATGGCGATGAATATGATGCTAACACACAGCGTCACGATCCCGGTGGTGATAGCTGCGGCTGGATCGTTGCTCCCGAAGACATCGATCTCCGATCCAGGTACGACTCCAGCAAGGGCGAAAATTGCGCCAGAACACAGGCCAACTAAGCCAGGGCAGCCGCAAAGGATCACGGCAGCCACAGTAGCGATAATTCCTCGAGTTTTCTTGTCCATTATATTCTCCTCGATACTAAATTTGGGTATTTCTGCTAAGTACTGAAATGGATTACTCCGAAAAAGGGGTGTGCAGTGGCGCAGCCACTGCACACCCCTTTTTCGGGATCGCTTAGTAGCTACTTTGGATTTCTTAGAGTTTAGGTCAAAACGTCAGTCAGTTCAAGGGGAAATTTCATCCTCGTAATTGCGCCCCGACTTCGCGCTCCAGGCGTTTAACGATCTTGTTGCGTAGCTTGGCAGCATCTTTGTCTGTCAGGGTGCGTTCTGGATTCTGATAGGTCAGGTTATAGGCCAAGGACTTCTTGCCTTCTCCGATCTGCTCACCGCGGTAGATATCGAACAAGCGCACATTAGTGACAGTCCGTCCGCCAGTCTGGCGGATGAGCGCTTCGACTATGTAGGCTGGGATGGCCTCGTCCACGATCAGAGCGATATCTTCCAGGATCGGGGGCTGGCTGGGAATCGCACTGACGTTGAATAATCCTGGCACTGCCTTGATTATGGCGGTGACATCGAAGTCAGCGGCCAAGAGTGGGGTGTCCAGGAGATCGTATTTCTCTTTTACCTGTGGGTGTAGCTCGCCCATAATACCGATCTGTGTTTTGCCGAGAATGACATAGGCGCATTTCCCAGGATGGAAACTGGGGTGCCGGGCTGCTTCATAGTGAATATCTTCCAGGTGCAGGCCCAGTAAGGTGGAATCAACGATGCCTTTCAGGTCGAAGAAATCCATTGGAGCCGTATCAGCACCAGCCCAATCCGCCAGAGCGCGCGGCCCTGTGATAGCGATGACCAGTTGCTTTATCTCATCGGGTAAATCTCCATCTTCAGAAGCCATGAATACGGGGTTGATCTCGAAAATGGCGATACGCTCCCGGATACGGACGTTACGCTCGACAATTTCCAGGACGGAGGATAAAAGGCTGTGTCGAAGTACCGAACGTTCCGGAGTGATAGGGTTGGACAAGCTGAAATAGGGTCTGTCATCTTGTGGGGTGTTAGGTGACAGCCGCCGGGCTTCTCGCTCTGCGGATGTCAGGCGGTGGGTGATGACTTCTTGAAGACCTAGGCCAACTAAATGGTTCCGCAGACCATCTTCAATTTCCAGTTCGAAATTCCCCTTTTGGGGCGGTAGATCATCGGACATGCGTGTTTCTGGGATGCGGTCATATCCATACACGCGGGCGATCTCTTCCATCAAGTCGGCTTTACCGATGACGCCGGTTCCGATGTCGAGTCTATGGTCTGGCGTCTTTGCATGAATGGCGACGGAGGACGGGGGACGGGCGACGATTTCACATTCGAATTCAAGGGCTTCGAGGATCTCAACGATCTGTTCCGCACTGAGATCGATACCCAACCAGCGGCGCACATCGGCGGGAGTGATTTCGACCGTGGGGTCATCAGGTGGCAAGGGATATTCATCGACTAAACCCTGGGAAATGGTGCCACCTGCCCATTCGTGCATCAGCTTGAGGCCGCGCAGAACACCTTTGGATGCCATCTCTGGATGAACACCACGTGAGAAGCGATAGGCTGCCTCGGAGGGTAGGTTTTGGGAGATCACCGTGCGGCGGGTGTTGATGATGTTCCAGGCCGCGCCTTCTAGCAGGACATTGGTGGTGTCCTCACTGATCTCAGACTCTTGACCGCCCATTACACCGGCTAAGGCCAGCGAGCCAGACTGGTCGCAGACCATCACGGTGAAATCATCCAGGGTGCGTTCAACATCATCCAGGGTGACCAATTTTTCGCCCTTTTCTGCGGGACGGGTGATGATCGTCGGATGATCGCTCCCGGCGGCTTTGGCGCGTTTGAGCAGTACATCATAATCGAAGGCATGCAGGGGTTCGCCCAGCTCGAGCATAGCGTAGTTGGTAGCATCGACGAGGGCGTCGATGGGCCGCATACCAGCCAGTTGCAGACGCAATTGAACTTTGTAGGGGCTGGGTTGAATCTTAACATTCTCGATCAGGCCAAAGACGAAGCGAGGATTGAGTTCGGGATCTGTGATCTCGATTTTCACGCGCCCTTCGATGGACGGACCCTCCATGGGTACTTCCAAATTCGGATAACGCAATTCGGCCCCGGTGATCGCAGCGACCTCGCGGGCTACACCGATAATGTTGGCATCGCGAGCAATGTTAGGCGTGATGGCAATGTCGAATACGATATCGCCGAGATACTCTGCCAGGGGAACGCCTACGGGAGCATCGTCATCCAAGATGATGATGCCTTCGTGTTCGTCAGAGATGCCCAACTCGCGCTCGGAGCAGGCCATGGAGTATGATTCTACACCGCGGATTTTCTTGCGCTTGAGCGTCGTAGGCTTGTTCCCAGGCTCATAAGCATTGATGATGGTTGCGCCTTCCTTGGCGTAGGCTACTTTGAGGGGTTCTTCCAAAGGTCCAGAACCTTTGTAGTCAAAGAGATTAGGCGCGCCGGTCAGCACGGTGTGGATTTGCTCTCCGTCATCGAGTTGGCAGAGCACTAATTTGTCAGCGTCCGGATGCGGCATCACTTCGAGAATGGCACCCACCACGATCTTGTCCGGCTCCCAGGCGAACCCGGTGATCTTTGCCTCGCGGCGCAGTTCACCCTCGGGGAGAGGGTATCCCACATATTGGATTTCTTCAACTTCCAAACCGGCCAGCGTCAAGCGCCGCACCAGTTCCTCAATGGAGAGGTCGATTTCTACATATTCTTTGATCCAGGATAAAGGTACTTTCATATTTCGTCCGTTGGTCTTATAGTTTGAATAGCAATTCTAACTGACTTGTTAGTGATACTGTTTACTAGTTACTTGGGTTCTCTAGGAATTGCCGGGGTGATCCCCCAGATGTAGGGGTGCCCCTACATCTGGATAGTCCCACGGCGTTTCCCAGAGACCCGTTACTTGTCATTTACCACGTTTCATCTTGGCGATGGTGGCAAACATAAATCCCAATGCTGTCAGGGCGGTCAAAGCGACTTTTGTGGGATCGATCACCGGTTCGACACGCACGCCCTCTGATGACGCGATGATCAAGGCTACCGGCCGGGAAAAGGCTTTGCCTCCGCCACCACCGCCACCACCTGCCCCTGCCACGTTTTCTGCATCTCCTGCTTGAACTACCGGTCCCCCCGCACCGTATCCCGCGCCAAAGCCCATGGCAGCGACTACTTCGGCCGCTGGGATGATGGTCGCATTTTCATGCTTTACGGGCTCGCCATATACACGGCTGACGTCGGCGACATCCAAGAATTTGTCCATAGTTTCTTGGACCAGGTCGATGGCTTTGCCGGGATTCTCGATATTGATTTCTTCTGGTACAAGTGATTTGTCTTCAGCCATGATTCTTCCTCCATGGTCGGTAGGATATTATGTATTGGAGTTACGCACTTGAGGCTTGGTTTGCTGGGTAAGGGGGGTGGGGGCTTTGTCCCCACCCCCCTTACCCAGCAATTTCCTCGCCGAACTGCGTAAGATCTAGAGTGATTATCTTGAAAAAATACAAGACATCGGTAGTTCTCGAGAATGTGACATTGCTAAAACACAAGCCGCGCTACTGATATTTCTATCGCCAGCGAAGAGTTAGCCAGATCAAGAATGATCCCAGGAGGCCGATGCCTAACAAGAGCATCTGCGCTCTGCGTGTGTGATCTCGGATGGGAAAAACTGCTTGGTCACCATTGGGCGATTGGACGACTACGGCTTCGGGTGTACCCCAAAGCAGAATGCCTCGATAATCTGGGGGTTGTATCCGTATCTTGCGGACAAGAGGCACAAACTCGAAATTGCTCGCTCGGATAGCCTGTCCAGCCTGAATTTTTGCGTCGATCAGCTTCGCCATATCACGTGTCCGATGTCGTATCAGTGTCGTCACTTGCCGGATCAGCTTTATCGATCTTCTCGATGGCTTTTTGCAGTTCGGTATTGAGCACGTTTAAGGCTTTGGAGATCTCTTGGCGCGCCCTGGATTCGACCTCGCCACTTTTGACGCGATCCTTTAATTCTTGCGCCTCGTTTTTGAGACGTTGCCCAGCTTCGCTGGCGTTGAAGTCATCGACCGTATCGTTGGCCACTTGGCCCAATTCGCTAAGCCCGGTTTTGATATCCTGACGCAGTTTTTGAGCTTCTTCGCTTTGCCAGGCTGTCTGCATGATATTCTTTAGGTTATCACCCAATTCGCGGAATTGGGAAGTCAGATCTTGTTGCTGTTGTTCAGTCATAATTTTCTCCTTCTTGTCACAGAGGTGTTTAAGGGATTCTCGGCGTAATCCCTAGAATTGTTCTAGAAACCGCAGGTCATTTGCCCAAAAATAGCGGATATCTTCAATGCGGTGGCGCAGCATGGTGATACGTTCGGGACCCATACCGAAAGCGAAACCAGCGTAGCGTTCTGGGTCGTAACCGCCGTTCTTTAGGACGATGGGATGCACCATGCCACAGCCGAGGATTTCCAGCCAGCCGGTACCTTTGCAGACAGAACAACCCTCACCGCCGCATAGAAAACACTCCACATCCATTTCAGCGCTGGGTTCTGTGAAGGGAAAGTGGGAAGCGCGGAATCGAGTCCGTACCTCTTGTCCGAACATCCGGCGGGCGAAATCAGAAAGCGTCCCTTTGAGATCGCTAAAGGTGATATTGTGGCCCACCGCCAGCCCTTCTACCTGTGTGAATTGGGTTTCAGAGCGAGCGCTGACCTGTTCGTAGCGGTAGCACATCCCGGGGAGGATGATGCGCACAGGCGGCGGGTCAGCGGGGTTCTCTGCAGAGAACTCGTGCATGGCTCGGATTTGCCCAGGAGATGTGTGTGTTCGCAAAAGGATGGGGTTATCGCCACGCACCTTTTCCGATTGAACGTAGAAGGAATCCTGCATCTCGCGCGCGGGGTGATTGGGAGGGAAGTTGAGCAGTTGGAAGTTGAACTCATCGGTCTCGACTTCACGTGAGCGGTACACCTGGAAGCCCATATCGGCGAATACGCGGTAGATTTCGCGCAAAGTTTGGGTGACAGGATGTAAGCGGCCGCGCGGCAAGGCCCTCCCGGGCAGGGTGACATCCAGACGCTCTTCACTTAGTGAATGCTGCAGTGCGACCTCGTGCAGGGCGGCCGTTTTTTGGGTGAAGGCTGCTTCCAAAGCTTGTTTGACCTCGTTCGCGGCGCGCCCCACCGCACCGCGCTGCTCTTTGGGTACCTCGCCCATATTCTTGAACACATCCATGATGGCCGAACTGCGCCCGATGTGGGCGACTTTCCACTGGTTCAAAGCCTCCTCATTATCGATTTCCAGCAGGGCGCTCATTCCAGCATTTCTAATCTCTTCTAATTTGTCGAGCATGTACACCTCCGAATTAATGGTGCATTATGAATTGAAAATTCTTTATTGTGAATGTCCGCATTCGCATTCACAATTTGCCGTTCACCATTCAAAATAATAATTAAACAAAAACGCCCCTCCCTCACAAGGGACGGGGTTCTTTCCCGCGGTACCACCCTTTTTGGCCGCGCATGCGGCCCACTTAGTGGCAGACGGCCTGAATGATAATTGAAGATCAGGCGATCGGCTTCCCGTATAACGTTGGGGTCACGTCCCAGACTACTAGGCAAAACAGAATACCATTCTGTTTTGCACATTCCCCTGGGCGGCTCGGGAGGGAACTTCAGCCAGTTTTCTCCTGGCAGGGGTTTCAGCCTGTGCCCCATGCCTCTCTACAGGGTATTGCTGACGTACTTTTCTCCGTCGTTGCCTTTTGGGTAGGTATATGATTGTTGATCCTAATTATCTGCGAAAAGGCGAGCGTGTCAAGTATGAGAGTCTGAATATTGGACATATGACCGAACTTTTGTCATAATTTGAACGAGAGATTCCAATCGTATCACGTAATGCAAAGTGCCCAGATCCATTCGACCTAGGCATTTTGCTATTCTTGAAAAGATCTACTCTAGTTGATTCGGTTTATACGCCAGCAATTGAAACTGTCACCCTGTGAGATTATGGTTTGCACTCCGCGCCTGAATACTGGTCATTGGGGCAGGGCACCTTACATTCTGGCTGATTCATGTTTGGTGATTGCCACCAACAGCCTTTAGGAGGTTCTGGCGTGGGTGTTGGGGTCAGAGTGGGAGTGAGTGTTGGGGTTGGCGGAGGTTTTTTAACTGGCACTTGGTCAGTGTCGCCTACGACTTCGAGTAAGTCAACCCAAATCCAGCAAAGCCTACCCCATCTGGGACCTTCGATTTGCAGCCAGGTACCATCTTGAGTGCGACCAGTAACCTGGGCAGTTTGGCCTTCAAGCAGGTAATCCTGCTCCTCGTAGATTCTGCCGGGCCCAAGTCTGCAGGTAGCGTTCTGGCGGGCTGTAGCCATGGGTGACGATGATGACTCAGGTGTGACCGTGAAGGTGCTTGTAGGCGGACTTGTGGCAGTAGGTGTCATTTTACTTGGATCATATCCCCTGTATTCATAAGCACCGATATCACACTGAGCCTCAAATGGACGCGGGATGGCGCGCTGGTCCTGGATGAGTGTATCACCCGCTGATGTGATGCAATCCGAAGCTGCATTAATCGCCGGACTATCCGCCAATAAGGCATGGGTGTGTGTCAGTCCGCCGTTATCGGCCAGCCCATCAAGCCTGGGATCTTCATGAAACATAAAACTCGGACAACTGTCATCTGAGTCCAGGTTATTGCCTTCAGCAACAAAATCCCCCGAGCTCTCATGGCAATCATTACCAAGGAGACTGTTAGCAACGATCGAGTTTTTGATAAACAATTTCCCACCACTTAATTCAATTCCACCGCCAGTTATGGCTTTGTTGAAAGCTATTGTGCTGTTATTGATGTGCACAGAAAGATCAACAACAGGCCCCAGGATTAAGATACCCCCACCCAGGTCTGAGACGGTGTTGGTGGAAAAGGTACTGTTGGTTATGACCACCGTTCCGCCCAATGAAGCCAGGCCGCCGCCGCGTCGTGCTGAATTATTTGCAAAAGTGCTGCTGGTTATGCTGACATCCGTTTCGGTGTACAGCCCACCACCATCGGAACCGGACATATTCCTTTCAATCGTGCTATTTTGGATGGTATGGAATCCGTCTTCAAGGTAAACACCACCGCCATTTAACAGGGCAACGTTGTGGGTTATCTGGCAGTTTTCCATAACCATATCACCATTGATAAAGAGTCCCCCTCCCCATTCCCAGTTTGAACTATTCGAGGTGACTGTAGTGTCGCGGATGATCAAATCGCCATATAGTTCCAGACCACCGCCCCAGCGCCCAGACTGGTTATTCTGGAAAGTGCTTTCCAGAATTTCCAATTCGCCACCACCGGTGATAGCTCCGCCACTGTGCCTGGCGCTGTTGCCATCAAAAAGCGTAGTTTGAATGATTCCTGCATCTCCCCAAATCATCATAGCCCCTGCGTCAACTCTGGCTGAGTTATCCAGGAACTCACCATCTGTGATGATAAACGTGCTGTCCTCAACCGAAAGTGCGCCGCCATCGTAAGCTGCACGATTATCATTGAAAGTGACCCGGAACAAGTTGAGGTTGATATCTGTACCATCGATCCCCCCAGAGTTATTGCCTGCGGTATTCCTACGGATCTGACTGGATGTAACTGCTAATCGGCCTCGACGCATGTAGATGCCCCCACCATCCCAAGTTGCCGTATTGGATTCAAGGATGCTGTGATTGAAAATCCTCACCTCACCTCCACTGCTGGCGATAGCTCCACCATCGTGCCCCCGATTCCAACTCAAGGTAGTATCTTGAATTACCACATTGCCATCGAGGTTGAATATCGCCCCACCTTTCTCACGAACGCCGTTCGACCCGATGCTAGAGTGATTGATTGTCAGGGTGCCACCGTTGTTGTAAATTGCGCCCCCGCTGCGTTCGGAGGGCTCCGCATGAAGTGATATCAGGCGGCCGCGCTCCAACCGAATATCATTAATTGTTAAATTCCCAGTACTAGATATAAAGATCAGGCGGAAATCAGGTATACCTATGGCAAAGGAGCGAGAAATGGTAGCGTCGTTCCCATTGATGGTTATAGGTGTAGTGATCTCCGGTAAGCCATTCCCTTCGCCCTCGCTGGAGACAGTGAATACTTCAGTTAGTTGGTAATTACAATCCGGGGCCAGTTCCAGAGTGTCGTGATTGATAACTAGGTTGGCTTCATTGATGGCATCAATCAGCTCATCGACGTCACAAGCCACCTCAAAAGGCCCAGTGGGCATATTGCAGGTTGTTAAAAAAGCCAGGAGTGCTAGTGCAGTCAGGGTTTTAAGGAAAAGCGTTTTATCAAACATCTTGTTCTGGCTTGTTTTATTCATGGTGACAGTGCACGTTCGTGACTGTCACCATGAATGATTTCACACTACTAATGGATGCGGGTGATCCGCCACCAGATCCAGAAATTAAAATCGTACCACCCAAGGGGTGTGCCATCCGGGCAGTCATGATAATCTGTAGAAATTTCTAGGTAAGTATTCGGACGGCTTCCATAATTTGCTGCGGGTGGATATTCGGCGAAGACCCTACCAGCATAATCGTCAGCTCCTACCCCGGCATCATCCTCATATCCATCCGCTTTGATCACTAGGCTGTGGTCAGCGGGGATATCGAACTCGAAGGTGAACAATGGATTGCCTTCCAGAACCCATCCTTCAGGCCAAGACGCAGGGTTATCGTTATCGGGCCAGCCATCCGACCAATCGACGTCGATGGTGCCAGCCCAAGGTTGACGCCTTTCGGCAATCCAATTGATATCGCCGTCTGGGGCGCGGTGGCCAACCCACATGCGGAATCTGAACTCGCCGTTTTGGTTGAGTAAGCTTTCGCAGACAGATTGCCCCCATTGGAGTTGAGTAAACTCTACCCTCAAACTTGCGGGTGTTTCGTAGATGTTGTTCCTCTCATCGGTTTCATCGATAGCATTATCCGGATCAACAATAGCGCGCAGGTCATAGGGTTCGGTGATAGCTTCGTGATACTGCAGGATTCGTGCGCTGCCGGATGGAATGGTTATGTCCGTCCAGGTAAGCAAGTCGATTTGTTGGTTGTTGCTGATCTGCACCAGGTTGATGGCAATATCTTCGTTCACCAGATCCGCGGCGTTATTGAACACATGGATGCGTAGCTGGCCAGATTCCTCATGCGTTGTAATATCTGTGATCGTCAGATCAGGCAGGTTTCTAGGACCTCCGGCTTCGGGGCCGACCAACACATCCACTAGCACAGTCATATTGATGCCGTTATCGTAGACAACATACTCGCCTGGCACAATCTCGCCAGCAGGGACATAGGCATCACCCTCAAAGGCCCTGCCACCACCTTCTTTCCAGATATTTGCACCGAAGGTCAGCGCTTCTCTGGGGCCTAATTCGACTTCAATGTAATTCACACTGGGAGCGTAGTTGCTGGTGCAGGTGCCAAAACAAGAAGCTGATTCGGTCTCGATA
>CAYWIC010000107.1:0-18362 GCA_964458115.1 uncultured Anaerolineales bacterium
CCGCCTCCTCAGGGGCTGCTTCTTCAGGAGCCTCTTCGGGCGCTGCTGGTTGACAAGCTGCCAATAGCATCGAAGATACGATCAGTAATGTGGCAAAAATCCAAGCTATTCTTTTAAGTTTCATCTATTCCTCCTTAGGGAATAAACATGAATGGATAGGATAGACGGAAATACGGGTATTTACTTTTTTGGGGGCATCCTCCTTTCATAGTTCATGATGAGAATCTATATGGACAACATTCACTGCCAAGAACATATTATTACGATGCATTTTTCATATTGCCCACTGAGAAGATCTCAGTCATTGTACTTAATCATAAAAAGCTTGTCAAACGATCGCCGTAAGTTGTTAGGCTATTTTTATCAAACTGACAATGTCGAGTTGTCTAGTCAAACAGCCATTTATCAACCTATTCACCAGACGTCAATGCTTCATTCAGCTTGTCTAGCCCTTGTTTGATCATGCTTTTGCTGACAGTGTCGAAAAGCCGCTGACCAACACTGGCCACGCGACCGCCAATTTGTACTTCGCCTGTATAATTCATGAGAGTCGAATTGTCTCCCTGATCAGTGATTACAATATCGCCTGAGCCTTTCATGAAGCCAACTTTGCCTTTCCCTTCGACAGTCAAGGTTAAACTCTCAGGTGCTACCTCATTCGAAACGGTTAGCTTGCCCCCAAAAGTTCCTGCGACCGGACCAATCCTTACCTGCATTTCACCTTCGTATTCGTTTTCTCCAACTAATTCTAGTTTTTTCGTTCCCGGCAAGGCAGTTGCCAAGATATCTGGATCACGGATAATTTCCCAGACTCTTTCACGCGGGCCACTAAAGGTATATTCACCTTCCAATTTCATGGTCATCACTCCTTTTGATTTAAGAGTTCAAAGAGCCTGTTTGGGCTGAGGGGCATTTCCAGAATTTCAAGACCAAATTCCTCAAAAGCGTTCTCTAAAGCTTGTGCGAAACATGCAGGCACAGGGATAGCTCCTGCTTCTCCAACACCTTTGCTGCCCAACTCGTTGAAAGGAGAGCGAGTCTCCATATGGCCAATTTCGATGCGGTTTGGCATCTCATGAGCAGTGACGATTAAATAATCAGCCAAAGATGCGTTCAGCAATTGCCCGTTTTCATCCCAGTGCAGTTTTTCATAAAAGGCATTGCCAATGCCCATGGATACACCACCGTGTATCTGGCCTTCAAGTATAAGTGGATTGAGTACTGTCCCGCAATCTTCGACAGTAATATATCTCTTGATTTCGATCATCATCGTTTCAGGATCAACTTCGATGATCATTGCATGGACACCGAACGCGGTTGCTCCATATTGAGGGCCAAAATAATCAGTAGCTTCCAGGCCGGGTTCCGTCCCAGGTTCAACAGCACCACGCAGGGGATTGGCCATAGCTGCCAATTCACCCAGGCTGATCGACATGCGCGGAACATCGGCTACACGCACCATGCCATCTTCGAGTTCTAATTCTTCTTCTGGGGTCTCTAATACTTTACTCGCCAATTTCAGCACTTTGTCACGCACACCTACAGATGCAGCATGAATGGCGTTGCCCGCCACTACAGCACCACGGCTAGCGAATGTGCCGGTTCCCCAGTGGAACTCAGCGGTATCACCAGTGACGATACGAACATCACTGACCTTTACACCCAATTGCTCAGCAACAATCTGGGCAAAAGATGTGAAATGGCCCTGCCCTTGTGTTCCAATGCCAGTCGCCAGGTTCACTCGACCATTGGGTTCGATCTGAACCCGAGCGCCCTCATAGGGGCCAACACCCGTTGTTTCGATAAATGGCAAAATGCCGATCCCCACAATCTTTCCTTCAGAACGCAAGCGCGGCTGTTCGTGCTTGATGAAATCTTCATAACCAATTTTTTCAGCCGCTTTCTCTAATACCGGAGCGTAGTTGCCGCTATCCAAGACCAGGGGAGCAAAAGCCTGGTCAATGATTTCATGGTCATAAGGGAAGGCATCAGGTGAGATGAAATTCTTTTTGCGGATTTCGATAAGATCAAGCCCTAACTTTTTTGCAGCTAGATCGAGCATGCGTTCGATGATGAAAACACCCTGGGGGCGTCCCGCACCGCGCACCGGAGTCGTGATCGGCAAATTCGTGAAAACTACTTTTATCTCCGACGAGAAATTCTCTGTGGTGTACGGTCCCATAACATGACTCTGCGTATTGAGCGGAATGGTCAAGCCATAGGGATCGTAAGCACCGGTATCGTGTAAAAAGTCATCCTTCAAACCAAGGATCTGACCATCTTTGGATAATGCTAATTCCACATCATGGATCTGGCCACGTTCCTGCGTGGTGGCATAGAAATTCTCGCGTCGGTCTTCGATCCACTTAATTGGGCGGCACATCTGCATCGATATCCAGGGGATAAGCATCTCTTCGGGGTAGAACATCATCATCTTAGGTCCAAAACCACCCCCGAGGAAGGGAGCGATCACCCGCACCTGATTTTCGGCCAGGCCCAATCGCGCGGCTGTACCATTCCGGATGGGAATCGGCGCTTGGGTTGTATCCCAAATCGTCATCTGCTGACTGCGCTCCTCCCAGTAGGCCACCACCCCACGGTTCTCCATGGCGACTGCTGCACCTCGATCGATAAAAAAGCGTTTCTTTATCACCAGGTCCGCTTTGGCTTTGGCAGCTTCGTAATCGCCTTTACGCTGGTGAATATGCGCGGCCAGGTTCGAATCCATATCGTCATGAACCACTGGGCTATCGGGTTGGATGCCTTTTTCAATATCGACCACGATGGGCAAAGGCTCATAATCAACCCAAATATCCTCGACGGCATCTTCAGCGATATAGCGGTTTTCAGCAATTACTACGGCAACAGCTTCGCCAGCATGATGAACCTTGCCTTTGGCCAACGGGGCTTGTCGGCGCGAATTAAAAATAACATCATCGAGTGTAGGAGGTGGTGACACCAAGGGAGGGCCTAGTTCCCAATCATCGCCCATATCTTCGGCGGTATAAATTGCCATCACGCCCGGACGCTTCAAGGCTTCTTCTGTATCGATATTTAGGATTCTGGCGTGAGCATAGTCACTGCGCACGAATGCGGCGTGCAGCATACCTGGGATTTCGACATCATCGACAAACAGAGCCTGTCCGGTCAAAAGACGAGGGTCTTCGTTACGCTTGATCCTTTTTCCGATATATTTTTTGGTCATGGCTCAGCTCCTGTTACGCTCGCATCTTCTCTGCCGCAAGCCGAACAGCCTCGACAATGTTTTGATATCCCGTGCACCGACAAAGATTTCCGGAAATGGCATCTCGTATCTCTTCTTCAGTGGGGTCAGGGTTCTCCTCCAGGAAAGGTACTAAAGTGGTCAGAAAACCTGGGGTACAGAAACCACACTGTAACCCGTGAGCATCATGGAAAGCTTCCTGGATGGGGTGTAAGTCATCGATAGTGCCCAGCCCTTCTACAGTTAATACTTCATGCCCGTGCGCCTGAACAGCAAACATCAGGCAAGACCTGACCGGATCGCCATCGAATAGAACAGTACACGCCCCACAGACACCGTGCTCACATCCAACGTGGGTTCCTGTCATACCGAGTTCATGGCGTAGGAAATCACTTAGCAATAAGCGGGGTTCTACTTCTTTTTCATATTGGTTGCCATTGACTGTCAGGGAAAGTTTGAATAGATTGCTCATTGTAATCTCCTTAGTTTTCCCTGGCACGCGTAAACGCTTCTTCTAAAGCTCGCCGAGTCAGAACTTTGGCCAAATGGCGGCGGAATTCTGAGGTGGCGTGGATATCACTACTGGGATCAATTTCTTCTGAAGCAGCTTTCTCAGCTGCGGCCAAAACAACTTCGTCAGTGAGTTCTTGTCCTTTGAGTAATTCTGCGGCTTGCTGTGCTTCCACAGGTCCATCACCAGCGCTCAAATAAACCAGCTTTGCATGTTGGCATTGATCCTTCTCATCCAGGGAAACGACCGCAGCCACCCCGATCAAACAAAAATCGTGTGGCCGACGGGCTATTTCCATCAACGACCAGCCGGTGCGTTTTGGGAATGGCGGAAGTTTGATTTCAACCAACAGCTCTTCTGGCTCCAGAACCGAAGTAAATAGACCTAGGAAGAAATCCTTCGCAGGTACCCAGCGTTCATCTTCTTTGGCGACAACCTTGAATTCACCATCCAAAGCCACACTTACAGCCACCAGCTCAGCAGATGGATCTGCGTGTGCCAAACTTCCGCCAAAGGTACCCCGGCTGCGAATCTGGCTGGTGGCGATCTTGGGCATCGTTTCGTTGATCAAGGGCGCTCGCTCACTAACCAAAGCGTCTTTCTCGACTTTCTGGTGGCGCGTCATCGCACCAATCGACAAACCGCCATCATCTTCAGGGCGAATAAAGGACAAATCAGTAATGTTATTCAAATCAACCAGCACAGCTGGCATAGCCAGGCGAAAATTCATCATGGGGATCAAGCTCTGACCACCGGCTAGAGGTTTAGCATCGTAGCCGTGCTCCGCGAGGTGGTCTAAAGCCTCTTCCACAGTGGTGGGTGAATAATATTCAAATGGAGGTGGCTTCATGGAATTTCTGCTCCTTATTTGTTTCAATACATACGTCTATATCATACCTCAAAACCAAAACGTTTTGGGGAAATAATCCATCGGGTCTCTGGGAATCGCCGTGGGACCTTCCAGATTTAGGGGTACGTGGGGTGCGGAACACTCCACGTACCCCTAAATCTGGGGGATCACCTCGGCAAATCTTAGAGAACCAATATATCATTATTTTATGCGCTGGATGAAATTAGCCAAGGAAGTTGGCGGTCTGCCAAGCAGCCATCCGAGAACATTTGAGTTACCCGTGAATCCATACTTATCGTAATACTCAAACATTCGGATCAACGTATCAATCTGATAATCTCCCAAACCCGAGGCGCGCGCATTTTTTTCCCAATCAGCGAGTTGAATCTGCTTGGCCTCCACGGTACGACCTAATTCTTTGCTCAAAATTTGTGCAACTTCGGATTGGCTGATTGCCTGTGTTCCAACCAATTCATAGGTAGCGCCAAGGTGATCCTTACTACTCAATACTTCTGCTGCCACACGAGCAACATCTTGCAAGTCGACGTAGCAAGACATCGTCTCTACCGAATAGGGTACTGGGAAGATGCCACCCTCACTGATGGATTCCCAATGCGCCAAAATATTTTGCATATAGGCTGTTGGCTGAAGGATGGTATTGGGCACGCCCGACTCAATGAGTAATTCCTCCAAGCGTAGTTTGTGCCAATGATGAGGCATATACTCCGTTTGAGGATGCAGGACTGAGTGATAGACAAGGTGCTCAATTCCAAAAACACCGGCAGCATCAATCACAAACCTGCCAATCATGATCTCATCAGGGCTCATGTTTGGGCAGATGTGGTAAATGGCCCGAACACCAGAGACCGCGTGATCGACAGTGGATCGGTCGATCAAGTCACCTACGATGGTCTCCTCAGCGCCCAACGCCGTTAGGGTTGGGATGTGTTCATCACGGTAAACCAACGCCCGAACAGGTTCACCCAGTTTTACCAGCGCTTGGGTGACCGCTTTGCCTGTTTTTCCTGCCGCACCTGTTACCAGGATCATACAAAGTACTTATTCCACAATCCCAGCTTCCAACATGGCCAGATAGATTTTCTCTGCACTGAATGGCGGTGACGCCACGCGAATACCCACAGCATCATAGATCGCATTGGCGATAGCAGCCACGGTGGGCACCATGGGATGTTCACCAATTCCACGCGCACCCCAGGGGCCATCATCCTGTGGCACTTCGACGATGATGGATTGCAAATCTGATGGAGCATCCGTTGTCGTGGCAATGCGATAATCCACAAAACTGGGGTTTTGCATGAAACCATCTACCATTTTCATTTCTTCAAATAAAGCAGAACTCATGCCCTGAACAAAACCGCCTTCAATTTGGGCTTCGACCAGAGCAGGATTGATGGCTCTACCAACATCAAAAGCAGATACGCCACGAAGAACCTCTACACGGCCTGTATCTAGATCAACTTCCACTTCTACAGACTGAGAGCCTGTCGTATAGTGAACCACTGAACGAGTCCCTTGTCCGGTCTGCGCGTCGAGTCCTGTGACATAGGTAGGCATGAATTTACCGCGACCGATAATGGGTCCACCCATCCAGCCCTCGTCATCCGGTTTGGGTAAACCATAGACGACCATATCTTTGATGGGCTGTTCCTGTTCACTCTTGTACGATACAACGATGCCATCACGAATATCCAGGTTATCAGGGTCTTCATCCCATGCTTCTGAGACGAGATCCAATACCTGCTTGCGGGCATCATTGGCTGCAGCGACAACCGCGTTTCCCATACTCCAGGTAAGGCGGCTGGCAACCGTCTGCCATTCATATGGACTGTAGCGAGTATCTACGGGGGTGGAAATGCGCACAGACTCGTAAGGCACACCGAGAGCAGCGGCAGCCATTTGAGCCATTACCGTAAATGCACCCTGACCCAGGTCTTGCCCACCAAGGCCAATATTGACAGTTCCATCTTCCGCCAATTCAACCCAGGCGCTGGAACCAGCGTTAGGGGGCATAGCTGGTGCTTTCCACATAATTGCGGTTCCCTTGCCGCGCCGCTTATTGGGCGCACTGGCTGGAGATTTCTCCCCCCATTGGATCGCTTTGGCTGTTTCTTCAATACATTGTGCCAATCCTGTAGGATGCATCTTGAATCCGGTTACGGTTTCGCAGCCTTCTTTGACACAGTTTATGCTGCGGATCTCAACGGGGTCGATACCGGCTTGGTAAGCCAGCTCATCAACGCATTGCTCTAAGCCGGTGTGCATTTCAGGCATACCAAAACCGCGGTACGCTCCGCCAACTGGGTGGTTTGTATAGACACAAAGGCTGTCCGCCTTGACATTGGGCACCTCATAAGGTCCGGTGCAGCTGTATCCCGCTGCACGCGTGACATTTACACCATATTCGGTAGAAGCTCCACCACCCCAATAGTAGGTGTTCTCCATGGCCAAGATCCTGCCATTTTCATCACAGCCCATCTTGAAGTAGGCAATCAGTTCTTGCCTTACAAATGCAGTGTGAAATTCTTCTTCCCTGGTTAGCACCAGTTTGACTGGACGGCCTTTTGTTTTTGATGCAATGGCAACAACCAATGCTTCCATACTGATGCCGGCTTTGCAGCCAAATCCGCCACCGATTTTTGGCGCGATGACACGCACAGAACTCTGAGAAACGCCCAACGCTTGAGCAAGCAGGTTCCGCTGAGCAAAAGGGGATTGCGAACTGGCCCAAAGCGTAATTTCACCGGTATCATCCCATTGGGCGATTGCAGTATGCGGTTCAATGGGCACATGCTGGATATGAGGTACGCGGAATTTTTTCTCGACAATGGTGGTGCATTTCTCAAATGCCTCTTCTACATCACCCTTGCGTAATTTGAAGTGGTTGGATATATTCGTTCCAGGTTGAGGGAATATAAAATTTGCCACTTTATAATTTTCCAGGTCGGGATGGATCAACGGTGCATCGGGCTGTGCCCCTTCTTCAGGGTTCAGCACCGGCTCTAAAATTTCGTATTCGACATCGATCAGTTCTAAGGCTTTTACGGCAATCTCCTCGCTGGTAGCGGCAACACCGAGTATAGCTTCACCAACATAGCGAACGCGATCGCGGCAAAAGATGTGCCGATCCTGCAGGTAGAGACCAATGTATCCAGGGAAATCATCTCCGGTCACAATCGCTTTGACTCCGAGTAGTGCTTCAGCCTTGCTTACATCAATGGATTTGATCAAGGCGTGAGGATGCGGGCTGTGTAAAACGCGCGCATACAACAAACTATTGCCAAACTGAATATCATCTGCAAAAATGGCGGCACCAGTAACTTTCTGGTCGTTTTCTAGACGAGGTTTATTCTCGCCAATGGGCTTGGGGATTCGTTCTTGAGTCTCAATAGTCATGACCAGTCTCCTATACCATTTTCGCAGCAGCTTGCACCGCTTCGACGATTTTCACATAGCCTGTGCAGCGACATAAATTTCCAACTAATGCTTCTTGGATTTCTGCCTGGCTGGGGTTGGGATTTCGATCCAACAATGCCTGGGATGCAATCAAAATGCCCGGGGTACAGAATCCACACTGCACGCCGCCAGAATCGATAATCGCCTCTTGGACGGGTGCCAAATGTCCGTTATCGGCTAAACCTTCAACAGTCACGATTTCCTTGCCATCGCATTCGACTGCCAGCATCATGCAACTGTTTGTAGGTTCGCCATCAACCATTACGGTACAGGCTCCACATTCTCCAGCCGCACAGCCGTTTTTGGTGCCCGTCTTGCCAAGTTTCTCGCGCAGCATCCTCAACAAGGTCATGTTGGAAGACACCTCGACAATTTCGGCTTCACCATTAACTGTGAGTGTAATTTTGTGATATGCCATTTTTTACTCTCCGAGTTTTTCCCAAACTACCATTAAAGCTTTCTTGGATAAATTGCGGGACATCGCTTTGCGATACTTAGCTCCACCGCGCACATCATCGATTGGCGAGGCGGCTTCGAATGCTGCTTCAGCCGCTTCGGAAATTACATCTTCAGTGATCGGCTTAGCAGCCAGGATCTCTTCAACTTTATCGACTACTAAGGGGGTCGGTGCTACCGAGGCTAAGGCTAGTTTCAGACGATACCCTGATACCGCCTGGCTATCAGGGTAACCAATTGCGGTAACCCCGACAATGGAAAGATCACTGGACTTATTGCGACCCAATTTCACATATGTGCCCTGCAAACCATCAGGGGGCAGCGGGAACTCAATAGAAACGACCACGTCACCAGCCTTTAATACGGTTGCGCCGGGGCCTTGGAAGAAAGTCGCCAATGGCTCTTGACGTTCACCAGCGACACCATGCACATTGAGTGCGCCATTCAGTAGGAGGCAAGCTCCTATCGTATCGCCAGCGGGTGATGCGTTGCAGATATTTCCAACGATGGTCGCTCTACTGCGCAGTTGATAACTGGCTACCGAATCCACAGCTTCGGCAAGCACAGCGTATTTCTCTTTGACGTCAGGATGAGCACTAACGCGGTTCATTGCGACCCCGGCTCCGATTGTCAAACCTTTGGAAGGATCAAAGCTGATTTCATCGGTACCGTCGAGACCTTTGACATCGACAAGAAATTGATCTTTCCAAAAACCGTCGCGCATGCGCACGAAGATATCTGTACCCCCCAGCAGGGGGCGGGCTTCACCAACATGATCAGCCAAAAACTTACTTGCCTCGGCCAGTGTCTTGGGCTTGATATAGTCAAACTCTGGCAAACTTGGATGTGGGTCTAGCATAAATCTATCCTCTCTTCACTCAAGAGTTAATAAATCAAAATTAGGCCAATCTATATTCTGTCATTGTGAGGAGGGCTCAACGAAGTTGAGCTTCGACGAAGCAATCTCCAAACATCAATAGGAAGAGATTGCTTCGCTTATCTTAGCCAGGCTCAGCCGCTCGCAATGACATTAAATTCGATTATTTACCTTCTTTGAAAGCCACAAAGCGTGCCCAACAAGAGGCCAGTTCCATACCCTTTTGTACGAAGCAGCCAATGTAGTAGCGGCCGCTATTCATACCCATTAGATCTTTGCCCAGATTCTCAGCATGGATAATGCCCTTGGGGAACAAGTTCAGGTGCATATCCTGGTAATATTTTTCGTAAGGGTAAATTACATCCCATTCATCGCCGTATTGTTCAATCAATTTGCGGTTGGCTTCTTCAAACGTCTTCGGATGCCACAGGCGCTGGATGGTATTCATGGGATGCTCCATGGCCACACAATCGACAGCCAGCCACTTGATCTTCTTTTCGATACACCAATCACCAAAATCAGGTGAAGGACCTGGGTGGCGAATCATGTAACGAAATTCGTCGGAATCCGGTGAGTTCCAGCCATATTTGCCGTACCCTGTCTTGATGACTAGAATATCACCCTCGCGCACTTCGACGACCTTCTCAACCATTTCGGGGGTATAGACACTGGTATCACTGACAAACTCTGATATATCCGCCACAGCACCGGGGCCAAACCACTTTTCAAAGGCCTCTTCTCCAATGGAGTTTCCACCGGCGTGGAAGTGTTTCTCGCCGTCCATGTGGGTGGCAAGATGGAAGCTCGCCTTACAATGGGCGTTGTTACGACCTAATCCAAAATATTGTCCGCCAACACGTTTGGTGTAATTGATGCTCAAGGGGATGTAGTTTGCCCATTGCGGGGTCTGCACACTGAAAGGCAGAGTCATGTCCAACATTTCAGCATCCAACATGATGTCAAAGAAATCTGATTCACTCATTCCTTCGGGCGCTCGCAGCGCAACTACCCGGCTCCAAGAGGATTCAACTTCCATGAAGGGTATTGATCCCACCATGATCCAGGCGCGCTGGTTGCTCAATTCCTTAATCTGCCCGCCCAAGGATTCGGCTAATAGCAGGCCGGCCTTGGGCATCGTGATATGAGATAGCTTGTGATACTCGTCAGGAGGGAAGATTTCATCCCAAGTTACACCTTGAGTCGCTTTGAGCTTGGCCTCGGCCTTCTCGAACTCGCGCGCGTGCAAATAACGCAGGTTAGTGTTCATGGGGTGCTCTGCGCAGCCACAATCCACACCAATCAGCTTCAATTCCATCTCTAACGCCCAAGGGAAAAATTCAGGCGAGGGGCCGGGATGGCGCAAATAATAATTGAATTCCTTGTTCTCGATGCCGCCCTGTGCTTCAGGGTTAGGAACATCGGGTTGGTCCCAACCAAATCTGTGGTAACCGGTGTTGATGATCAAGATATCGCCCTTTTTGACATCCACTCGCTCAGTGATCATCTGCGGTGTGTAAAAGCCATAATCTTCCACCACATCGGAGATATCAGCAACAACACCTTCGCCACACAAGTCGGTCAATGGAATATCGGCAATGGCGCGCTCCCCAGAATGGAACGCCCGCTGTCCCACCAAGTGTGTACCTGTGTTATTACTCCACTCGATCAGCTGACCATTAGCACCTTGTCCACCAATGAATGAGCCAGTCAAGCGCTTGAAGAATTGAATTTGTAAGGGCATCTCCCCGGGGAACGGTGGGGTAAAAATACCCATCGCCTGGGTCAGGTCATACCATTTGGCATCAGTTAAAGTTTTAATGAATTTATCTCGGTCCATTTTTCCTCCTAATTTCGAGGTTTGAAATTGAATTACGCCAAAATTTTTTGGCTTTGCCAGGGGTATCCTTGTGACTATAACCTTCAACGATATCGGCAACAACTGATTTGCTAGCTCGCCTCATTTGGTCGCATAAACCAAATCTTTCATGACTTGGAAAATCTTCAACCAGCTTATGAATTGGTACTACATACGTCATTGCCCATTGATAGACTTCCAAGTCACGATAACTCTTTATTGCCAAAACGATCCCCCTCTGAGAAATAACATTACCTCAGCATCCTGCAATGTCAAATCACCAACTTCTACCATCCAAATTCTAACTTCTAACCTCTATATTCCGTACTTCTCCGCAAACGCTTCCAAGGCTTCTTCGAACATGCTCAGTTCGGGACGTACGAGACCAGCACCGACCTGACCAACTCCAGGGTCTTTGTGAGCAACGCCGGTGTTGACGCGCGGGGTGACACCCAATTCGACGACTTTGCGCAGGTCAATGCCCGTGGGAGTGCCGCGGAAATCCAGCGGGGGGATGGTGAAGAATTTATGCTCGGCGTAGCAGATCTCATACATCTCCAGAGTGGCGTTGATGGCATCCTTAGGTGTGCCACTCACGAAGGTCACAATGGCCGGGGCTGCAGCCATGGCGAAACCACCAATACCTGCGGATTCAGTTATCGTGCTATCACCAATATCACCGCTAGAGTCTTCCTCGGTGAAACCAGGGAAGTAGAGCCCTTTCGGAATGCCGACTGGCGCTGTAAACCAGCGATCGCCCAAGCCGCTGACGCGGATACCGAAATCGGTGCCGTTGCGGGCCATTACGTGCACAATGGTGCTGCCCTCGATATCGTGGGCTACATCGACCATGCCCTTGCAGGCTGCCATCACTGGGTTGAGGATTGTCAGGGCGTTGTCGCCAAGGAACTTGATGATCTCAGAAGCGACCTCGGCATCATCGGTGGCTTTGACGATATAGGGAGCCAAGGCTTTGGTAAAGAGCACCGAGCCTGCTTTATTGCGGTTATGTCCTTCGTCGCCCATATGAAGGGCTTCAGCAACCATGGCGCGAATGTCGATACCGCCGCTCAACTCAATGGCTTTGCCCAACACTGGGGCCATGACGTTCTCCATCCAGCCAAAGCGCTCGATGACCTCTTCGCTGTATGCCCCATACCGCAGAACTTTTCCATAGCCCTCGTTGAGGTTGGAGTACGACATATTGCCGTGGGTCTTGTTCTCGAGGATATACACCGACATATTGGCTGATGTCACCCCAGCCATGGGGCCAACCGATTGGTGGTGGTGACAGGGCTCCAGGTCGATCACCCCAGTCTCGACCATTTTCTGAGCCTCGTCCATATCCTTGGCTTTACCCTCATAGATCAACGCGCCGGTGATGGCACCCTTCATGGGGCCAGAAGCGCGCTCCCAGGTGATAGGAGGTCCAGCGTGCATGAGTAAGTTATCACGCATTCCTGGAACAACATCGATCGCCTTTCCCATCCCTACGACCACAGGACGAGCTTCCATCATCCGATCAGTAGCTTCAGCATTAGCTTTTTCAATATCCATAATTATCTCCAAGTTTTCTGGTTAGAAATAACATCCATTTTTAGATACCTTATACACCAGAGATAACCGGAGATGAACAAAGATTAAAAATTGTTTATCTCCGTTCATCTCCGGTCCTGATGATTCAAATTTGCTTCATTCGTTCCAGGATGCCAGCCAGCTTCTCATTGCCGCCAGCTACGGGTCTCCAGTCCATATGCACGACTTGTGATTCTTGGTCGATCAGTGCTTCGGTAAACGAGTCCAATCCGATGTTGATGCCTGCCAGGGGTTTCTTGAGCGACTCCAGGTCAACTTGGGTAATCTCATCTTTGGATGTCGGCTCGCCGGCGCGTTCGATGGCCTGTAATATGCGGCCGACGTAACGCGCTGCTGCGTCATTGCTGATCTCGACTCGCGCCCCAGCATCCAGCAACATTTGGATTTGTTCATCCATTCCCTGGGGATCTTCATCAGTACCAGAAACCACGGCGACAACTTCCAAGTGCCGTCCCGCATCTTTAGCGGTTTTGATCCCGGACGCAATAGCTGGAGCCAGTTCGGATGCAGGATCACCATGGGCACCATAGCCCAACACCACATCCAGTAAGATCACCGCCACTTCGGGATCTTCGGCTTCCTTTTCAAGCCGACGGACGCGCAGGTCGTTATCCATCATTGGGTGCAGGCGTCCAACTGTAAACTCATCCTCACCCAGGTCAATGACAGTGTGCTCCACGCTGACCAGAGAATCTTCAAGTAGATATTTCTTGTCCAGAGGAGCATTGGAGTAAACCACGGGGAAATAATGCTGCAAGACCAGCAGGGCCTCATATTGCAAGGTCCCACCTGAAAACAGGCCACGTAGATAGCGCTGACCCTCGGCAAATTTGGAGATATCCGGTTCGGTGGTGAAATCTTCCTCTGAGTCAACCAGGCTGACCGCCAGTTCAGCTGCTTCGTCGAACGTTGTGGCGAAGAAGATGTTATCCATGCGCCGCGAGGCCGTCGCGTAGCCAATAAAGTTGACCACCACTGGCTTGCCCGCCGAGCGTGCAGCTTTGACCAGCTCGTCGGCAACTTTGGGTGAAGGCGGCTTGGAAACGAGAACGATCACTTTGGTATCGGGATCACGCTTCATCAAATCCAATCCCTGTCGGGCAGTAATGGCATTGACGGCCTCAGAGAGATCCCTACCTCCTGTGCCCAGACAATGCGTGAAGCCGCTGCCCATCTGATGCACCCGTACCGATACCTGCTGTAGACCCGTTCCAGAAGCAGCCACCATGCCAATGGGCCCTTTGCGGACTTTGTTGGCAAAGCCAAGCCCGATCCCATTGACAATAGCCGTCCCGCAGTCTGGACCCATCACTAAGAGCCCCTTGGAGGCAGCATCTTTCTTCAAGGCGATCTCGTCCTCGAGTGAAACATTGTCACTATACAGGAAAACATGTCTGCCTAAATCCAGGGCTTGTTGCGCGACCGCGTCGGCATAGCGGCCGGGGACAGAGACCAACACCCAATGGGCATCTGGCAACATTCTGGTAGCCGTCTCCATACTATGAGGTTGGTAATCTTCATCACCCCCGCTGCTGCGACGAGATGAAACCAATTCGTCCACTTTATCCAGGGCGGCCTGGGCCGTTGCTTCATCATCTCCATTGACGACAATCACCAAGTCATCGGGCTTTGCCGCTTGCGCCTCCGGAACCAGCAGTTCGCTTTGGGCCAAGACATCCTTATTGGCCTCGGTACCCATCACCACCCCCGCATCAATAATCCCAGGCTGTTCGGCCAGAGAGCGCTGTAATTGCATAAGAATTACAGAGTCGTAATATGCCCCCGTACGGATTTCTACTAAGATTTTCGCCATACAAACTCCTTCCTACCTGATTGATAGTAATAATAATCAAACAGCAATTTCCCCCTCATGCCAGTTTGCTATCGAGATTGGAAAAGTACAAGTGGGAGTACCAAGTATAAACGTTTAGACTTGAGAAATCAAATCCTACGCGTACTCTGAATAGTATCGATTTTCGATGGACTTTGATGACAGTTTCAAGAGAACAGTATCGTACTTTGTCTGACATCCCCAGTTGCAAAAATCACCTTCGCAATTTACTTTTATCCTGTGTCCTTTTTAAATGACTAGACAAGCACGCGTCCAATGACCAGATGGCTACCGTAATTGTTGGGGAGATTGCAATGGGAGCATTCATTCAAAAGAAAACGCGGTTCCTGATAGGAACCGCGTTCCTTTTTATGCTGAAAACCGAACAGACTCATCTCCTTAGGACAACGATCTCTTCTCGCGGTCATAATTTTGCCCCAAGAATGCCGGAGCTTTGATCCACTTGAAAGCAAAGATCATGGTCAAGATCGTGGCTAAATAGGGGAGCATGAGTAAAAACTGATAGGGGATTCCGAAGCCTCCTACTTGAACTCGTAGCGCCAAGACTTCGACACCAGCAAAGAACAATGCTCCCAGCAAAATGAGAAACGGACTCCAACCACCAAAAAATGTCAGCGCAATCGCGATCCACCCTCGGCCTTGAACCATGCCTGCAGTAAACGTACCGGTATAAACCATTGGCAAATACGCGCCAGCCAATCCCATCAACATCCCACCGAGGACTGCTGTGAGGTATCTCATCCAGTCCACATTGACACCCAAACTATCCGCTGCTTTGGGATTTTCTCCTACGGCTCGCAATTTGAGGCCAAAGCTGGTTTTATACAGCAGGTACCAGAGGAATAGCGACACTAAAATGGCGAAATATACCATGATATTTTGGTTGAAAAATATTTCACCAAGAACAGGGATCTGACTTAACACCGGGATTGGCAGGTCCTTCAAAGTTGGGATCAACGGTGGCATGAGTGTTACACCGATAGCAAATTTATAGAACAACGTCGAGAGACCCATGGTAAAGAAGAAAATTGCCAAACCGATCACGAACTGGTTCATTTTCAGCGTGGTCGTAAAATATGCCAACGCTAACCCGGCAATCGCTCCTGCGAGGACTGCTATGAGGACACCATAACCCAGCCCTCCGTACATGTACGCTCCCAAAAATCCGAGAGACGCACCGAGAAGCATGATTCCTTCTTGGGCGACATTGAACAAGCCAGTCCGCCCGCCGAGCATCGTACCCTGGCCAGCTAAAACAAAAGGCACGATGGTGAGCACAACTAATCTGGCAAAACCAACAAATTGAGGAATAAATTCATCCATCAGTTAGCGCCTCCTGATAACATCAGACAACAATACAAAAAGTAATACCAATGCCTCGACGATGAAGACCATCTCAACGGGGATCATCATCGTGCGCTGCATGGCACTGGCGCCGATCTCGAGAACAGCGATGAAAAATGCCACAAAGGGCACAGCACGATTATCACCTTTGGCGATCAGGCCAATGATCAAACCCAAGAGCAAGAAATTAGATTGCAAGCCTTCAATAAGCCGGTGTTGGTATCCCGAAACTTCGATGGCACCGGACAATCCAGCGAGACACCCGCCGATGATCAAGGAAAGTAGAAACATCTTACGGGTATTGATCCCGTACACCTTCGATGCCCTGGGGTTGGCACCGGTGGCGACCAACTCATAGCCTGCTGCAGAGCGATTGGTGTAGATATAGACGCCAACTGCAATGAATATGACTAAAATGATCCCCGAGTGCAAAGGAGGGCTGGATATCAACATCGGCAGTTCACCGCCGGCGCCGATGGGTATCGTTGTCGGATGGCCGGCTAAGGGGTCGCGCCAAATTTCCGTTGCCACATAGTCGATAAACCCAAAGGATACGAAGTTCATCATCACGGTGGTCAGTATCTCATTAATCCCAAAGCGATACAGCAGCCAGGCTGGGAGAGCAACCCAAAGGCCGCCAAAAATTGCACCCGCCAAAATCACCAATGGCAAGAGGATCGGCAATGGCAGATCTGCAAACATGATGCCGACTGCAGTTGCCCCAATGCCTCCAACGATCAATTGGCCTTCACCGCCAATGTTGAATTTCCCTGCTGCTAACGGCACGGTAAATGCCAGTGCTTGTAATGTCAGCGGGATGAATTTCAGCAAGGTCTGGATGAATCCATTGGATGTGCGGAACGATGTGAACAGGATTGTGGCAAACGCCTTCGGAACATTGAATCCCATTATGGCAATAAAGATGCCCGAAGCAGCAAATGACGCCAGCACAGCCAGAAAATATGGCAACACGGCCGCAACAAATGCCCTGAATCTGGTATTCGTAGAGAGAGTTGCTTCAGTCATTGGCTTTTCCTCCACTCATCATCCGACCGATTTCATATTTGTCAAATTCGCCCTTCTTGAGGATACCGGCGATCTCACCATTGTAGATGGTCCCAATTCGATCACACATGCGGAAGAGTTCGTCCAGGTCTTCTGAAATCAACAGAATCGCCGAATCTGAATCCGTGCACTCGAACATCTTATTATAGACAAAATCCATGGATCGAATATCGAGGCCTCGGGTGGGGTTGTGAGCAATCAGGAACAGCGCCGGATGCGCAAACGCCCGGGCGAGCATCACACGTTGGATATTTCCGCCGGAAAGATTGGCACCGATATCTGCCTCGCTGGGCGTCATTATGGAGTATTCTTCAATTTGATCTCGAGCAGACTGGAATATGTTCTTCCAATTCAGAAACCCCTTATTATTGTATGCCTGATTATACTGATGGCCCAAGATCAGGTTATGCGCTACCGAAGCTGTAGGTAAAAATCCATCGAGCAATCTATCTTGCGGAATATAGGCTACACCGCCATTGAGCAGGTCCGTAGTTTCAATCTCCGCAACATTCATACTTCCAATAACAGCTGAACCCTGTTGATAGGGAAATACTCCCATCAGGCATTCAGCAAGGGTCTGCTGCCCATTCCCAGCGACACCCGCTATCCCAAAGATCTCTTTTTCATGGATCTCAAACGAACAGTTCTTGAGTAGTGGAATATCTGCTTCGCTCTTGGCGGAGAGATCGTTGACAAGAACAATGGGGTCGCCAAACTTCGAGTCATCGTGAATAGATTCCGGACTAGCTTCGACCGATGAGAATACAACGCTCTCATCGACGTTCAAGCCCTCACCCACCATGGCCTTCACTAATGATTTTTCTGTCACTTGCTCTCGTTCTTCTGTGAGCACATTTTTGCCATCTCTCAGCACAGTGATGCGATCACAAACGCTGAGCACTTCTCGGAGTTTGTGTGTGATAAAGACAATGCTGAGTCCTTCGTTTACCATCACCCGCAAACTCTCGAAAAGGTCATCGACCTCCTGGGGTGTCAAGTTGGTCGTGGGCTCATCGAGGATCAACACCTCTACCCCGCGGTAGAGTGCTTTGAGAATTTCCACTTTTTGACGGACGCCAATGGGCAGATCGCTCATCACTTTATCTGGATCAACTGCCAACCCAAATTTTTCGGACAATGCCCGGATTTGGTCCGCCTGTTCATCAAGTTTCATTGTTGGCCAGCTTTTCAGGTCTGTTCCTAGTACTATATTTTCGGTAACGGTATAACTATCGACCTGCAAAAAATGCTGGTGGACC
>CAYWIC010000108.1:0-18342 GCA_964458115.1 uncultured Anaerolineales bacterium
GACCGACATCCATCATTTTAGGTCCGAGAATTCATATACTACATTCGATGTCGGGGTAGACCTTATCCAGTTGGGCCATGATGCCCCCGATGGAGGGTTCTTTCTCTACCAGGTAGACTGGATGGCCAGCGTCCGCCAGGTCGAGCGCGGCCTGGATACCAGCTACACCGCCGCCGATCACCAAGGCTGTATCAGTCACGGGAACCTGTTCCTCGTCTTGTGGATACAGCCAATGGGCACGGGCAACAGAAACCTTTAGGATGCCTTTGGCTTTTTCTGTGGCTGCTGTTCTGTCCCCAGGGGTTACCCAGGAACAATGTTCTCGAATATTTGCCATTTCCAAGAGATAGGGATTCAACCCAGCATCTTGAACACACTGCCGGAAAATCACCTCGTAGGAGGTTGGTGAACATGATGCCACCACCACACGATTGAGATTATGCTCTCGGATCGCAGCCTGGATTTCCTGCTGGCCAGGATCGGCACAGGTATATTTGTTGCCAATTGCGGTAACTACGCCGGGCAAAGATTCTGCATACTGTCGCAGCTCTTCAGTATCCACAGTCCCGGCGATATTCGACCCGCAATCACAGACGAATACTCCGATACGTAAATTATCTACAGTCAAATTCTTCCTCCTTAACAAAGGAAAATCAGCGTTCCCAAAGGTACGCCTATGACGCGCCACTTTCCAATAAGCTGTCAGCCAATAAAGTGGTCAAATCTCTGATCTCGATATTAATTTCCTCACCCAAAATTGGATCATTCTGGGCACACTTGAAGTGAATCTGGCATTTGATACAAGATGTTACCAAGGTTTCTGCACCGGTAGCTTTAGCTTCTTTCAAGCGCTCTACTTGAATGCTCTTACTCGTCTGTCCGCAGGCACGCCAGCAGCTTGTGCCACAACACAGCGCTGCGCTGCGAGATCGACTCATCTCAACTAAATCAAAACCAAAATCTTGCATGATTTGACGAGGGGCGTCGTAAATGCCCAGATGACGACCAAGGTTACAGGCATCCTGGTACGTGACCGCTGATTTGCGATCGGTGACACCAGAGAGATCTTGCGAGGCGAGAAATTCAACCAGGTGCATCACTTTTAACCCATGATCCCCAATGAATTGGGGGTAGTCGATCTTCAAAGTGCGCGCGCATTCTGGGCAGGTGGTGATAATTCGTCTGGCACCGCTATCCTTTAGGATTTCAATATTGATCGCACCTAACGTTCGGAACGTTTCTTGATCGCCTTCCCATAGTTGATCGTGTCCGCAGCAGCGCTCTTCCGCCAATACCTGCGGTTCGATACCCAAATGATTCATGATCCTAACCGCCGCTTGTGCAACCTTCACTCCCTCAACATCCATTTTTTTGAAAAGAGGATCATAATAAGGCAGGCAGCCCACAAAATACACGATATCGGAATCATCCGAGGTTTTCAAGTCATCGGTCAGCCAGCTGAGTCGGTTCTGGCGTTGGTCGCGGTTGGACATCATCCTGCCCCAGGTTTGGATCATTTCGCTGTGGGTGCAGTCGCCAATACGGTCTAAGCCGCGCGCCATGCTGCGGGCATCTCGCAGGAATTCGGTGAAATATACATCCGAAGGACACAACTCAGTACAGCGCTTACAAATTAGACACGACCAAAACAAAGGGTCATCCATAACTTCTTCGGTACGCCCTTGAAGCGCCTTTTCGATCAACAAGCGCGGACTGGTGAATTCACGCGCTTCCCACTTGCTGATAGGGCAAACCGCGCCGCACTTACCACAATCCAGGCAGAACCAAGCCCGGTTTTGATCGATGATCGCTTTCATTTCAGGCATCATCGGATGCACTTCCATTCAAGCCGTTCACGAAATCACCTACAACCTCTACGAATGTTTCGCCTTCTCCAGCTCCAATCCATTCTAACTTTAGCTGTTCTTCTCGATAGCCAAGCAATGCCACCAAGCCCTTGACTTCTTCGAATATCTCTTCTGCGCGCCGGTTGCCAAACTCGAAGTGACATTCCCCTGGTGGACAACCCAGCAATAATACACCATCGGCTCCCTTTTCGAACGCTTTGAGCACAATTCCTGGACTGATCTGTCCCAAGCACATCACCTTTAATGGATGTATAGAAGGCGAGTAAGTCAGATGTTCGACCCCAGCGGTTTCTAATCCACTGTAGGCATTCCAGTTGCAGGTAAACACGATCACCTTGGGCTTTGTTTGTAAAGTGGTTTCTTCTATGGTTTCTGGATGAATTGTTGCCATACAATTATTCCTCTAAATCAAATTGGACGAGCCAAGATCGCGCTGAGCATAGCCTCGATTTGCGCGTCTGTTGAATACCCAGCGGTGATCGCTCCCGAGGGGCAGTGAGCCACACAGGTGCCGCACCCGCTGCAAATTGTGGGATCAATCCATGATGTGTGATGTCCATTCTCCTCGATCAGTTCTGGGGCTCCGAAATCACAGATATCTGCACATGTTCCACAAGCTCGGCAGCGCTCTGGATTTACGGTCGAAGCAATGGGATACTGGTTTTCTACCCGATTTAACCATGCGGCTACTCTGGCCGTTGTTGCTGCACCAGCAATCGGGGCATCCAGTTCTGGCTTTACGAAGTAAACCCCAGGTCGCAAATTCTCTACACCATCGGAAGATGGATTTCTCTGTGGAAGGGGTTTGTGGTTCTCAAATGCTTTGATAAGATCATCAATTTCTGCCTTATCTTTGGGCGCCAAAATCAAGGCAGATGCCCGCCAGGTAGTGCCATTCCGAGCGACAATATATTGACCACCTGCATGATGAACGCTTTCTGGCAAATCCCCTACTTGCTGTACGGCAATCCCGCGCTCACTCATATCATTTAGACAATTAATTGCCGCGGCGCCATTTCCCACAATGAGCGCTGATTTTTGAACGTGCCGCTCTCCATTGACTTTTGTGGGTGTGGCCATCGCTCGCGCAACAGAGCCAGCAATCAGGGCCTTTGCCTTAGATGTCGCTGCACCCGGGTCATCTTTATGAACCCAGGCGCATTGCTCACGGATGTTGACCAACACAAATTTGGTTGCCTGATCAACCTTTCCCAATGCGCTGGAACGTTCGGGCTTGGTGAATAATTGCAAATTATCCTTGCAGCGAATGCGCTGGTACGTGCAGCTATCGCACACCTGATCGATGGAGCAGCACGAGCATCCAGCCAACACGATCCGATTCAGGCGGTTGGATTGCACTGCTTCGTCAATCTGCTGGGCCCCATCTGGCGAGCAGGAAAAGGGCAGCACTTCGGCGTGGATGACGCCTGGCCAGGTTGCCGCTCGCGCACGAATTGACTCCGTATCGATTACTTTGGAGATCTCACCCTGGCCGTCTGTACCGCATTGGCAGATAAATACACCCGTACGATCCGGCTGATTGGCATACCCTTGGACCTTATCTGTTGCCCAGGGGCTTTTCCCCACAGAGTTGTTGACTGTGTCAATCAGCCCCACATTGCCTTTCTGGTTTACAGACCCATTCAAATGAACACAGATCTGGTATGCCACAGCGGAGCCCAACAACGAGTCACCTTGGGGTAATGAGAACACCCCATCCCATTTCCCAACTTCATCTACATCTGAACCGTCGGCGTAAATAATGGCGCCTACATTCAAATCTTTTGTGGTTTCACGCTGATTGTGGATGATTGCACCCGGCTTACAAACCTGCACACAGGCCTGGCACTCACTGCATGGACCACACGCTAGACACCGCCCAGCCTCAGCAATTGCCTGCTCAACGGTAAAGCCTAATTCCACCTCTGCATAACTACTCAAACGTTGTTCGATAGGGATAGTTGCTACCCTGGTGCGTGGCTTTTGAGCCAGTTCGTCATCTGCTAAATCTCTATCTGCGACTCGTACTTCCAGAGCATCCCCAGAAAATCTTTCATCAAACTCCCCCGACAAATATGCATCAATGGCCTCGGCAGCTTGGTTCCCCATCCCAATCGCTTCGATAACCACCATATTGGCATCTGTGACCACATCGCCGACGGCAAATACACCTGGTCGGGAGGTCATAAATTGGGGACTTTTTACCTGAATTTGATCCCAAGGCGTAACCTCGATCCCATGGTCTGCATCTAAGAAATCCAGGTTGGGCTTCTGCCCGATAGACAATACGACTAAATCCAGATCAACGATGAACTCGCTGCCCTCGATGGGCACCGGTCGACGACGACCACTGGAATCGGGTTCACCCAACTCCATACGGATGCACTCGAGACCGATAACGCCATTGGCCTCATCTCCGAGAACTCTCACCGGAGAAACAAGATAATCGAGTTTGATTCCCTCCTGTTCAGCGTCCTCCACCTCTTCGGGCATGGCTGGCATTTCCCTACGAGTTCGTCGGTAAAGGATGTTCACATCCTCGACATTGTAGCGTTTCAACGAGCGGGCGACATCGATGGCCGTATTGCCGCCCCCCAAGACAGCGATACGGGTTTTTGTCCCCTTACGCAGCACCTGAAGTAAATCCACTTCGTGCTGCAGGTTGTTCTCTTGATGGATCAGGCTGATGGTTTTGAGAACATCGATGCCGTGCACCACACCGGGCAGTTCTTCTCCTGGAATTTCCAGAGTCTGGCTTCTATGTGCGCCCACTGCCAGACATACCGCGTCATAACCCATCTTGAAGAGGTCATCCAAACTGTGATCACCATCAGGGCCGATGGCTGTGTTCAGTTTGATCTCAACCCCCAAATCCTGAATTTGCTGATACTCGCGGGCGATGATGTCACGCGGCAGGCGGTACCCAGGGATACCGATGGCCATCATACCACCAATCACAGGCAATTTATCAAACACGGTCACCTGGTAACCTTTGCGCCTCAGACGATCAGCTACCGTCATTCCTCCAGGACCTGCACCAACAACAGCCACTTTTTTCGCGTTTTCTGTTTTTAAATCCTCATCCCCGCTCCCAATCTCCCTATCACCCTCGCCCCCCTGCACCCGCGCTCCCCTGCTCTGCTCCGCATCCCAATCAGCTACAAATCGTTTGAGTAAGCGCACGCTGACCGGAGAGTCTATCTCAGTACGGCGGCAGTTGATTTCGCAAGGATGGGTACAGACACGCCCGCAAATGCTTGGGAAGGGAATCGCCTCGCGAATCAAATCAATGGCCTCTTGGAAGCGCCCCTGGGCGATGAGCGCCACATAGCCCTGTACATGGACCCCACCAGGGCAAGTATATGAGCAAGGAGGTTTGCCAACTTTATGGATTGTCATACACCCCGGCTGACCATCCATATAAATGACCTTGTGATCTGATCCCGGCACCGTAACCGGGCAGACATCAACACATTCGCCGCAAGCTGTGCAAAGTTCTAAATCTACGTAGCGTGGCTGCTGACGTAACTCGACCTGGAATTCATCTTCACACTTCTCCAGGTTGTCTATCATGGAATTATTCCACACGGTCACATTGGGATGCCGGGCAATTTCCAACATGCGCGTGTTAAATTTGGATGAACGATGAGACGATCCATTATTTGGTTTCAGAAATGGGTCGGCTTCAACCAGGTGTACATTTATCCCAGAGTCAGCCAAATCGAGGGTTGTCTGGAGGCTAGCGATATTGCTGCCGACAATGAGAGCATCTTTAGTCACAGTGATAAGCCTCTTGATTTCATTTTACGAGAATTGCATCCAACATAGCTTCCAGCTGGTCATCTGTTGAACATCCGGCTGTGATCGCCCCCGAGGGGCAATGCGCCGCGCAAGTGCCGCAACTGACGCATATCGCAGGATCAATCCAAGATGCATACCGTCCATTTACTTCAACCAGTTCTGGAGCGCAGTACTCGCACGTGTCGATGCAGGTTTTGCAGGCACGACAGCGATCCGGGTCCACGATAGCGGCTGTTGGTGGACGACTCTCTGTGCGTCCGATCCAGGCAGCTACCTGTGCGGCAGCCGCTGATGCTGACAGCGAGGGATCCGACGTGGGATCGATGTAAAAAACGCCGGGGCGATGGGTTTCGATTCCGCCCCAGGTTGAATGAATCTGGGGGCGGCGGCGTTCCCGTCCGAAAGCAATTAACTGCTCTTTATGTTCATCCGAATCACTTGGCACCAGGATTAAAGTCGATGCACTCCAGGTTTGATCTCTTTGTGTAACGCAGAATAATCCTTCAGCGCGTTGGATTTGATCTGGGATAGCTTTGATCCGTTGGGGTGTGATCCCCAATTGGGTCAGCGTATCTTCACAGAGGGAGGCAGCCGATCCACCCCCAATGAGGAGTGCCGATTTTTCGATTGATCTTGCTCCCGCAAGTTTTCCTGGCGCAGCCTTGACTCTGGCAATCGTCGCTTCGACTAAGGATATCGCTTTATCAGTGGCGATTTGCGGCTCATCAGCATGAACCCAGGCACACTGCTCACGAATATTGACCAGTTCAAATCTGGCCGATACTTTTCCAGCATGGGGCACAGGCAATTTATTGTCAATGGGGTTAAACAGCCCCAAATGATCTTTGGCGCGTACCCGTTGATAGGTACAGCTATAACACACCTGACCGATGTTGCAGCAAGAGCAGGCCGCCAGCACAACCCGGTTGAGGGCATGCGCTTCAACAGCAGCATTGATCGTACTGGCTGCTTCCGAAGAGCAAGAAAATGGCAATACCTGCGTATGGATTACTTCGGGTAGTGTAGCAGCCCTATCGTGCACAGATCGCGTATCGACAATGGAAGAAATCCGGCCATTTTCGACATCCTCTCCACACTGACAAACGAAAACCCCGATGCGATCAGATGCGTCATTTACCTCAGGTATTGGAGCAGTTGGAAGATGTTGGCGATCGTGAATCAAATTCTGCATAGCTTGTGCAGCAATCGCCGATCCCATCAACGCGTCCTCAGGCGCAATACTGAGTAGTCCTTGCCCATCAACATTTTTCAACGCGAACGGAGCTTCTCCATGGTCGGCATGGATAATATTGCCAACATTTAGGCTGATGTGATTCTCCATTTGATCATGATCGATAGCGCCCGTTTCGCAGACGGCCACACAGGCCAAACATTCGCTGCAGGTACCGCAAATCAGACAGCGATTGGCCTCCGTAACAGCCTCTTCTTCAGATAAAGGCAAATCAACTTCAACAAAATTCCCTGCTCTTTCCACTAATGGGATAGCTGGAATCTCAACCCGCAGCCGACCCGAAGCATTACTGTCTTCATAACGGGTTTTGCTTTCTTCCTCGCTGAATTCGACCATTCTGTGGGTAATCGGTTCCTGGGTGCCCTGATCTCCTCTTAAAAAGCGGTCGATACTACGAGCAGCTTTGTGCCCCTCACCAATGGCGTCGATGACGAAGAACGTTTGCCCGCGTCGCACATCACCGGACACAAATACCCCGGGCAGGGTGGTCATCATATTTTCATCACTGCGAATACCAAAGGGGAAACGGGTATCAATACTGCCGTCGTGGGGTAAGAAAGAAAAATTCGGCTCCTGCCCGATGGCCCAAATGACGATATTAGCCGGCAAGATGTGTTCTGAATCGGAAATCTCGTCAAAGTCGGGACGTCCGCCTTTGAACCCACGGAAATCCACTTCAGCACAGCGCACTCCGACAACTTTGTTGTATTTGACGACGATCTCTTTGAAGGTACGCCTTGGGCATATTTCGACACCTTCTTCTTCGGCAACTCCAATTTCCCAATCGAACCCAGGCATTTCACCGCGCGGCTCGAGGCAGGCCATGCGTACTTCATCCGCTCCCAGTCGTACCGCCGAGCGGACTGTGTCAAGAGCAACATTGCCGCCCCCTAGCACGACAACCTTTTTGCCCATTAGGTCAACCTTCTCATCTAGGCAAGTTCGTCGTAAGAGGTCCAGGCTGAGCCAGTTATCGGGATGATTTGAATTACGAATAGGAATTTTCTTTGCACGATGTGCGCCCGTTGCGATCAGCGCTGCGTTAAAACCTTTCTCCAACAAACCTGGAATGTCGTCAATCCAGGTGTTGAGTTCTAAATTAACTCCTTCATCGATGATGCGCTGAATCTCCCAATCAAGGATCTCTGTCGGTAAGCGGTGCGGTGGAATACCCACTCGCATCATACCGCCGGGGACAGGTAGAGCATCAAAAACAGTAACCTTATAGCCTAAGCGCACCAAATCGCGAGCCGCGGTCAGCCCGGATGGGCCAGCGCCGATGATAGCAATATTAAATCCTAATGATTCAGTTTCATTCTCGGGTACTGTATCTTCAGCCGGATCAGTGCGGTGTCCGTATTCCCAATCAGCGACAAAGCGTTTCAGCGCCATGATGTTTAGTGGCTCATCAACTTTGCCGCGTGTACAGTTAGCCTCGCAATAATGGTTGCACACCCGTCCGCAAACTGAAGGGAATGGAATAGCCTCTCGAATAAGTTCAATCGCTTCCTGATATCGTTTTTGGGCAATGAGAGCCACATAACCCTGAACATGGATGCCCCCGGGGCAGGTCCCCGAACAGGGAGGTTTACCCGGTCTATCGATGGCTGCAACGCCCGGTTGCCCATCCAAGTAGATGGCTGTGCGATCTTCCCCAATGACAGTCACAGGACAGACATCAATACAGCTTTCGCAGGCTGTGCACTGAGCGACATCTACATAGCGGGGTTTCTGATGTAAATCTGCTCGAATGCCCCCTGCGTCAATTTGCACATTGTCTACATCTGTATTCGTCCAGACAGTGATAAGAGGGTGTCGAAGAACTTCCAATGCGCGAGCATTCATCAGGTGTGGGGCAATATATTCCGAGGTATTGGTACCCAGGAAAGGTGACGACGCTACCAGATGTACAGGATTCCCTGAATCGGCCAGATCGAGGGCAGCCTGAAGCCCAGCTACACTTCCACCGATGATAAGCGCACCTTTGCTCACAATTTCTCCTTGACTTTTTCTCCTTGCTCATAACCGATATCAAACACCTTGAGATTCAGATCCACAGTCTTTGGCGGAACCGATTCGGCAACAGCACTCTGCATGGCATCTTTGCTAACTACGCCAATTATGGCTGTCCAAAAACCCAGCATGACCGTGTTGGCAGCCCTGCTGGTTCCCGCTTCTTCTGCAATGACCGTCGCGGGGATGCCGTAGGTGGCGATATCTGTTCGGTGGTCATCGGGCAACTCAACCAGGCTGTCGTCGATCACCAGCACACCACCCGGAGCCAGGTCTGGCACGTACTTGGTATACGATCCCTGGGATAAGATAATCATACTTTCAGGTTCTACAGGGAGCGGGTGGTGAATCGGATCGCTGGAGATAACAACCTGCGATCCAGCAGCCCCGCCGCGCGCTTCGGGACCGTAACTCTGGGTAAAACAAGCCTCTAGCTTGTCATAGATCGCAGCTGCAACACCAATGATCTTTCCCGCGCTAATGATTCCTTGTCCTCCAAAACCCCCTAATTGAACTTCTGCGCGCTTAACGTGCTCTTTTCTGGAGGGAATGTTTGGTCGATTGTCCACAGCCTCTTTTTCTGCCAACCAGGTTTTCTCCGCTTGTGCGTCGCGCTGATCCATGGCAGCTTGCAAGTCTGGCTTGACTTCATCAAGAAATTCACCTTCGATGATTTCTGTGATCTCACCAATCTCATTGAATTTGATATCCACATCTTTGGGATGGACATCGGTCATAATTCGACCAACCTGTTGATAATACTTCATGGTCTCCAGGCCGCGGCGGCCTAACTTTTGCTCATCCAGGCCGCGGCCTTCTTTGTTCCACCGGGCATAGGCGGTCGAACAAGGTGCAATTACTTCCACAAAGCTGAATCCTGGATGCGCCAACGCCCTTCGGAGCGTCCATTCAAGTTGTCGGGCATGCAAGGTAGTCCAACGGGCAACGAAAGAGGCACCGCTGGCAGCTGCCAGATAAGGTAGATTAAAGGGATACTCGAAATTCCCATACTGTGCGGTTACCGCCCTGGCCTCGAAGGGCGTCGTTGGGCCCACCTGTCCCCCAGTCATACCGTAATTAAAGTTGTTTACGCACACTACGGTGATATCCAGATTCCGGCGCGCGGCGTGGATGAAGTGGTTACCGCCAATCCCGGCGATATCCCCATCCCCCGAGAGGACTATTACCTTTAGATCCGGATTGGCGAGTTTAAGGCCAGTCGCAAAGGGAATTGCCCGCCCATGCGTGGTGTGGAACGAATCCAGCCGGAGATACCCGGGAATACGTCCTGTGCAGCCAATACCAGAAACCGTAGAAACCTTATCGAGATCCCAATCCTCATTTTTCTCCAACCATTGCAGTGCGCCGATAAATGTTGTCATCGCGGTTCCCAAACCGCAGCCCTGGCACCAAATATGGGGCAATCGCTCACCACGCAGCATATCATCCATAGGGTGCAAGCCGGTGACCCAGTCACCTTCATCAAGAGGCTCATAGCCTAAAATTCTGGCTCGCTCGCTACGCTTCATGACTTCTTCAGGCTGTTTGGTCATGGGTTATTCCTTCAATTTTTTCTTGGCTTGTTTTTTTCGTCCGGCAGCCTCGCGAATTACATCGAGGACTTGTTCGGGTTCCAGCACATCACCCCCAGCCCGATGCACTCCCCATACTTCCGTCTGTCCTGCAACACAGCGCTCAACCTCTCGGATCATTTGGCCCATATTCAATTCAGGCACAACAATACCGCGAACTTTTTTCGCAAGAGCACGAACTTTCTCTTCTGGAAACGGCCAGACTGTAATTAACCGCAGGTAGCCCACTTTGATGCCTTCTTCACGAGCCATTTGGATGGGCCAGAGTGAAGTACGGGCTGATATTCCATAAGAGATGACGACCACTTCAGCATCTTTCAAATTTTGTTCTTCGTACTCGATAATATCATCACGATGCTTTTGGATTTTGTCGATGATACGCCGAACATTCCACTCGTTCGCTTCGGCACTCATTGCTGGGTAGCCGCGCTCATCATGCGTCAATCCGGTGACATGGATCCGATAGCCTTCACCTGCAGAAACCATAGGAGAGATGTAGCCATTGCCACCATTGGCGCTATCCCGGTAGACGCGAAAATGTTCGGGTTCGACATCGCCGCGAAAGACTTGAGGACGCTCGATAAGTTCGATCTCCTCCACCGGGGGAATAACGACTTTCTCTGTCATGTGACCGACTTCTGCATCGGTCATCACCAATACTGGAATGCGGTATTTTTCTGAGAGGTTAAAAGCTCGGATGGTCAAATCAAAAAGATCTTGAGGCGAGGTGGGGCTCAGAGCGATGATTTCATAATCCCCATGGGACCCCCACCGGGCTTGCATCATATCTTGTTGTCCCACCATGGTAGGCAATCCCGTTGACGGTCCGCCCCGCTGAACGTTGACCAGCACGCATGGGGTCTCGAGCATCACCCCAAGGCCCAGGTTTTCCATCATCAACGAAAACCCTGGCCCGCTGGTGGCGGTCATCGATTTAACACCTGCCCATGACCCACCCAATATGGCGTTCATCGAGGCCAGCTCATCCTCCATTTGGACGTAGACCCCCCCTGATTGTGGCAACCTCACCGACATACGTTCTGCAATTTCTGTTGCCGGTGTTATTGGATATCCGGCAAAGAAACGACAGCCAGCTAAAATGGCGCCTTCAGCGCAAGCATGGTCTCCCAGAAGGAAATGCTCACCGGTCAATTGACCTTTGCCATTTTTCATCAGTCTGCATCTCCTTTCTGGATAGGGACCACTTTCTCTGGGGTACGCATGCCACCATCTTCAATGTAAATGGCGAAATCTGGGCACAACAAGGCACACAAACCACAATTGACGCATTGCTCATCATCCAAGACTTCGGGAGGGTGATACCCTTTCGAATTTGAGCGCTTGGAAATGACAAGATATTTTTGGGGACAGAACTCAATGCAAAAACCGCATCCTTTACAACGGTCATCGATGATGTGAACGATACCGTGAGTAACTTGAATGCGTTCCCGGTCGAGAGGTTGTCTCCAATAAGACATGGATCCTCCTCGGTAGTACTATATCGATCTCAACGAATTTATTTTGGAGATCACATTAATCATATTAATAGGCATAAATCAGTATATCAAAAAATCTATTTGAACTCAATAGTGTTATTCGTCACTTTAGGGCAGTTTGTTCTTTAGAATCTTTCTTAAAACTTGTGCATACTATTGATTTTCGGATAATAATTCTCTATAATGAGAATACATCTGCAACGGTTTTGTAAGGAGTTCTTTAAAATAATCGGGGTTCAAACGTACTCACGCTGGTTGGTAGCGTGCTTCTCAACTATATTTCAATGAAACTGCTTGCCTTGCGTGGCATATTTTAATATTTCTGTTGAAGCTTTTGGAATCAACAGCTCTCTGGAAATTGTCGGGGTGATCCTCAATATTTTAGGGTAAGAGTTTAATGTTACCCAGAAAGATATGATTATCTAGAAAATGCGAGGCAACAAAAATGTCAAAATTCAGAGTTACAGTTCATAGTTTAAATCTGAGAGAACAAGCATCAATTTCGAGCAGAAGAATCGGATTTTTGCATCGAGATGAAATTGTTTCCTTGATTGAAGTCTGTGATGATTCATATTGGTTTCATGTCGAAACAATTACGGGGAAAAAGGGGTGGGCATCCAGCAAATACTTAGAGGAATCTATCGTTCTTGAACCAATTGGTCATGATGATGATCCACCCTGGCTAAATACTGCCCTAAGTGAGGTTGGTATCAAAGAGCACTTTGGAAATAGTCACAATCCCCGTATTGTTGAATACCACCGCTCAACATATTTGCATTCGAATCTAGCAAATAAAGATGAGACGCATTGGTGTTCGTCTTTTGTCAACTGGTGTATCGAAAAAAACCATTATGAGGGGACAGATTCACCCAGGGCCCGAGACTGGGAAAACTGGGGGGCAGAATTGACATCCCCTCGAAGGGGATGTATCGTGGTTTTGAAACGGGGGAATAATCCAAGCACTGGGCACGTTGGTTTTTATATGGGGGAGACGGAAAAGGAGATCAAAGTTTTAGGAGGCAACCAGGATGATGAAGTGAAGATCAAGCAATATCCAAAGGAGAAACTGATCGGTTATCGATGGCCTGGATTATTCGAAGTTACCTGATCATTTCAATTTTGGGAGGAAATTAAAGAACTCACGAACAAAGGAGGATGAATGATGTCTGAAGAAAGGTTGAGGGTTGGACACGATTTGGGAATGGGGTGGCTACCAGATTATCCCGATTTCCGTGACTACACGATCGATAGGGATGAGATTCATCCAAGATTATCGAAACATGGTCCACAAAAATCGATCAAAGAATCTCTTTCCACGTTGAAGATCACCGAAGCGAAAAACCATGGAAAAGAGGAGATAGATCTCAGAGGATATTTTTCACCCATTGAGAATCAAGGTTCGATAGGATCTTGTACAGCCAACGCAGGAGTTGGCCTCATTGAATACTTCGAAAGGAGAGCCTCTGGCAAACATATCGAGGCTTCCAGGTTATTCCTATATAAAGCAACACGCAATCTGCTAAAGACCAAAGGGGATACGGGGGCCTTTTTGCGTTCCACCATGGCAGCCATGGTCCTTTTTGGCGTTCCCCCGGAAAAATACTGGCCCTATGTGGTGGGTGATTACGATAAAGAGCCAACGGCTTTTTGTTATGCATTCGCCCAAAACTACCAATGCATTCAATATTTCCGTTTAGACCCTCCCGGAACCGACCGGAAGAAGCTCTTGAATTTGATCAAGCAATTCTTAGTTGCGGGTTTTCCACTGATGTTTGGGTTCAGCGTGTTTAGTTCCATCGAGCAGGTGAAGAAAGATGGGAAAATACCTTACCCTTGCAACAGGGGAGAAAAACATCTTGGTGGTCATGCTGTGGTTGCTGCCGGCTTCAATGACAATATCACAATCGAGAACCAAACTTGTCATAAGAAAATCGTATCCACTGGTGCGCTATTGATCCGTAACTCGTGGGGAAGAGGCTGGGGAGATAAGGGATATGGCTGGTTACCCTATGACTATGTGCTGAAAGGTCTCGCAGTCGATTGGTGGAGTTTGCTGAAGAGCGAATGGGTCGATACAGGAAAGTTTGGTCTTTAACAATAAGGGAAATTACCATGAATTCCAAGAAGCGGTTGATGCTGTGATCCCAGAAAATTGCAACCTGCACCCAAACTACTTTGTTATCGGAGTTCCGGACCCAGAATTCGAACAACAGCGACCCTTTACAATCTGAATTATCGAAATTACGCTGTCATGGAACAGAATTGCCTAACAATGTGGGTGGCAAGGGTGCTTCAAAACCTTGCCGCCCTTGTATTCGGAAAATATCGTGGCTCTCTGGGAATGCCAGTGGTGAACTCTAGATTTGGGGGTATGGGGCGCGTTGAACACACCCCATACCCCCAAATCTGCCAACTCCCACTGCTATTCTCAAAGAGCCAAAGTTGTTGAAGTCACTAGAAAAATTTTGAACTCATACAAGGAGGCCAAGATGTCTGGAGGATACCTTTTTGGTTTTGGAACCCTGGTTGTGTTTTGGATATTCAGCTTCATCATTACACAAGAGGCCAACCCCATCGCTCTGGCGTATTCTGAAAACCCACCAAAAGAAGGGGAGGGCAAAAAACTGAGCGCGTCGAAGCTTCAAGCCCTGATATGGACGTTGATCACATTGTTTACCTACGCAAGCATTTTTGGCACGCGCTTACTCAGCGCATCGTCATCGAGCCCCGTTTCTGAAATGCAAATGCCTGATATCCCTTTGAACCTGCTGGTATTGATGGGTTTGAGTGTAGCTACGGCTGCTGGCTCCAAAGGCGTGACTATCTCTTATAAAACGCAAGGGATTATCGGGAAAGATGGAGGGGGATTAACCACAAATTCAAAAGACGAACCTGATCTCGTTAAAACTCAAATGCTGGTATGGACGGTTGTCGCTGCCGTGATCTATCTAATCACCGTTGTAGATAACATCAATCATTTTCGATATGTGATGCCAGATGTGGAAGGTGCTTTACTTGTCCTCATGGGCGCCTCCCAAGGTGCATATATTGGGAACAAGCTTGTGAGCAAAGATATTGGCAAGACGCCCAGGTTAATCGAAGTCTCACAAAGCATCGACGGAAATTCTCTCACCGTCGAAGGTGAAAATTTCGGACAGGAACAAGGCGCAGGATATGTGAGACTGAATGACACAGTAATCAGAGAAGCCGGCAACGAAATTCTCTCGTGGTCAGACTTCAATATTCAAGTAAATATCCCTGCTCTCTTTAGTGAAGAGGATGAAATCAGGGTCAAAGTCAATCGCGATGGAGAATGGAGCGAAGAGAAATCCTTGCTATCCATGCCTGATCTCGCAGATAAGACACTCGAAGAAGTGATTGAACTGGTAAAAGGCAAATTCAATCTCAATCTCGACTTGATCGGAGAGGTGCCCCCAGATACTGAGGAGCATTGGGAGGTCACCCATCAATTCCCTGCCCATTCCGAAGGCTATCGCAAACAAAAAGACACTGAAATCACCATCGGATTAAAACACAAGAAGACTGAGGTTCCCAATTTAACAGGAAAAACACTCGAAGAAGCCCAAAAATTGGTTGGAGATCAATTTATCTTATTGCCAATTCCTTCCGATGTAAAACGAACGAAGGTAATTGTAAGGCAAAGCCCAGAATATCCTACTGAATTACCTTATCAATCTCCGATCACTGTGATGTTCCAAGAAGATTGAAATCTCGTATATTGAATAACTTAACGAAAGGTGAAATTGATGAGTAACGTTCAAAAAAACAATAGAGTTCTTCTGATTGTCGTCAACTTGTCATCTGAAGAAGGGTCAAAGCTCTATGGGTTGTATGAATGGTTCGACAAAAATTGCATCTCGCTCGCTAATATGGTCCTCGGTGATCATTATCGGGAAATCGTGCCCTTGAAAGACAATGTTACCAGCAGGTTTTTCCTAGAGCGACTGATCAACCTTGCAAATGCTCCTTCTCATGAAGCAGTTGACGTAATTCTCAGCCTGCATGGTTTGAATGGAAAATTGTGTTTTGGCAAAGAGCGAATTCCAACCAAAGAAATTAGCGAAAGGCTTCGAGCCGAAAACCTGAAAAACAAACTTCGACTGCTTTATTCTGGCGCGTGTTATGGAAATACGCACAGCGCAGATTTCATCAAAGCCGGTTTCCGCGTTGCCAGCGGAGCGATTGGCGTGGCTGCCAATGGCGCATTCGACTTCCCCTTGCAGATGTACAATTGGGCAAAGGGCGAGACCTATGAAAAAGCTGTGAAAGCCGGGAACCTGCCAATTGGAATCGACATTTCAGACGGCATTGCGCGCGCTTTGGGATACGACAAAAATGAAGTTAACAGCTTCAAACGAATCAAAGGGAACAAAAACACTCGAATTACATCAAATGCCAACTAGCTTAAAGGAACGCGGTTCCCGAAAGGGACCGTGTTCCATATCCAGACATATTTCAAAATGGGTAAAGTTTTAGTAGAAAGGTTCGCAGAATTGGGAAAATCTGTACCATAGTTTATCAGTAACCTTAAAAAAAATTGGTCAACCTATTGATTTTAATGTTTTGTATCTCTATAATGGCAATACAATTTCAATGGTTTATCAAGGGAATTGCTTTTTAGGGACTTAGCACAGAAGCACGCAGAAAGGTAGCGTGGCTAACATTATGATTTCACCGATACCGCTCACCGACGCGTGAGTGGTTTTTTTATGTACGAGATCTTTCTTGTCAAACCCAACAACTGGGGCCCAGACAATCTGGATGAGAATAAGCATGAAGAAGATCATCCATCTCAGCGGTCTGCATATTGGGTGCTGACACGAAAGGAGAGATACCAACAAGCGACGAATTCTACCTGGAAACAAAACTCTCGTTTCTTCACAGCCTGTGGTAAGACAAAAGAGTTCGAGATTAGCATCGTCAATTAATCCTGGAATCGCTTTACTGAGCAGGATACCAAGAAATACGATCAAGCCCCTTTCCCGGTTGTTCCTAGGATGGGGTTTGACCTAATTTGCACGATGGATAGAAGGATAACAAATGGCGACCGATAAACGTCTGAGCGAAGTCTTTCAATCAGCAAAAAAAATCCCCTTCGACGATAATTCGAAGCTGATATTCTTCAGCGATTGCCACCGGGGTGATAATACCTGGGCAGATGATTATGCCCACAACCAGAAACTGCACTTTCACGCTTTGCAAAAATACCTGGAGGAGGGCTTCACGTATATCGAAATTGGTGACGGCGATGAGCTTTACGAGAATAGGCGTTTTGCAGATATCAGGCTGGCTCACAGCCATATTTTCTGGTTGATGCGGGAGTTCTTCAATAATAATCGTCTCTACCTCATCTATGGAAACCATGATATCGAACGACGCAACCCCGAGGTTGTCAAAAAGACGCTCTCCACGTTTTACGATGAACAAACCCAAAAGGACGAACCTCTCTTTGAAGGCATCGAAGTCCACGAGGGAGTCATTCTCCAACACGAAGATTCCGAGGAAGAGATCTTTCTCGTACACGGTCACCAGGGAGACCTGATCAACGATCAGCTTGCCTGGTTAGGTCGTTTTTTTGTGCGTCATGTGTGGAGGCACTTACAGCTTGCCGGGTTGAAAGATCCCACCAGTCCAGCGAAAAATTTTAGAAAACGGGGAAGCGTAGAGCGAAAGATCATCGCCTGGGTACGAGAGAAAAATCAGATGACGATCTGCGGACATACGCACCGTTCGGTTTTTCCCAACCAGGGCGAACCGCTCTATTTCAATACTGGGAGCTGCGTACACCCTCGCTGCATTACCGGTATCGAAATCGTTGGAGGCAATATCGCCTTGATCAAATGGTGGAACACCCCCGATCCCAGTGGGCTAATAAAGATCACCAAAGAAACCCTTGAAGGGCCGCGAAAACTGGCGGATATTTGGGATCGTTATCAGGTCAAAATAAGGAGAAAATATCATGAAGAATGCTCTCGTACTCAGTGGAGGCTCAATCAAAGGATCATTTCAGGCTGGAGCGATTGCAGAAGTTCTCGATTCAGGCTTTAAACCCCATGCCATATATGGCACATCTGTGGGCAGCCTGAATGGAGGCTTTCTCGTCGAACGAGCTGGCAGACAAGGTGATCCTCTCAATTATAAAAAACTCGGAGTGGAATTGGAAAAATTCTGGTTAGAAAAGGTAATCTCCTTCAACATGATCGCTGAAAAGAGGAGTCTGCTTAAGGTAATTTTCCAAATTGCCATGAAGACTCTACTGCAGTAACTCAGGCAAAACAGAAGCGTTGAGCAACAAAAAA
>CAYWIC010000109.1:0-18065 GCA_964458115.1 uncultured Anaerolineales bacterium
CTCTTTTCCCATCTCAATCAGGGAAACCCTCCTGAGATTTGTCAGTCAATCAGGACCCAAGTATTTAATCGATCATCTCCCTCGGGGCAAGCCGCCGCGCGCCTGATGTTGGTCGGAGTTGGCCTGGCTTTTGGTCCCGGTGTCGTGGTGGATATTTTGCCAGAACTGCTCGGGACTTCTGAACCATCAGCCCTGGAAACCGGCATTGCCTTGTTAGCCATTCCCATTTTTCCTTTGTTCTATGCTTATGCCATATTCAAACACCATCTGGGCGAATTGGAATTCAGGGCCAATCGCCTTTTAGGCGCATATAGCTTCGTGTTGCTATACGCGACAACATTTGCATTTGTTTTAATGATCAGCAGGCGTTGGACAACTTCAACAGAAAGCACTTATATTATCAGCCTTGTGGCAGTGCTGGTGTTTGTAATGTCCGCGCCAGCTTTGCGTACAAGGTATCAGCGTATTATTGACCGTTTGGCCTATGGCGCTAAACATGATCGAGACGAAGTCCTGGGCTTATTAGCGAGTCAGTTGCCGGGAACAGTCGAATATTCATCTCTGGTTCGGTTGTTGGCTGACGAAATTGTCCCCAGTTTGCTCATTCGCCAATCGGCGATGGTGTTATTACAAAACGGTGATGTAGAATGGCTGTACTCTCAGGGCGTTGATTTTCGATCCTCTGCCATCTCCTCTCAGCTGATTGAACAGCTTTTTGTTGAGGTCGACTATTATCGCCCACCAGTAGAGCACACCACCATTGCGCCTGATACAGGGCCTGATCGCCAGAAATTTGATTGGGTGCGGTTGGCGATCCCGCTTATATCACGTGAGCACACAATTGGAATCTGGTTGTTTGGCCGCAGGGATCCCGATGATTACTATCCTCGACAGGATATTGAGTTACTGACCACCCTGGCCAATCAGATCGCTGTGACAGTTGAAAACGCCCGCCTTTTCAAACAAGTTCGTTCCGGTCGTGATCGCTTGCGGGAACTCTCACGACGGTTGGTCCAGATGCAAGAGGTTGAACGCCGCCATGTTGCTAATGAGTTGCACGATGAAATCGGTCAAAATCTGACGGGACTCAAACTGACACTAGGTACGGTTGCGGTTCAGGGCGAAAGGGTAACGAAGGTCGATGAACTTCGAGAAGCTAAAATTATTGTGGATGAATTAATCGATAAGGTTCAGGATCTTTCCCTCGATCTACGCCCTCCAATGCTTGATGACTTGGGTCTTCTTCCTACACTGTTATGGCATATTCAACGTTACCGAACTCAAACGGGGGTGGATGTTGCCATCAAACACCGCGATCTGAAAAATCAATTCTCACCTGCTGTAGAGATTGCTGCTTACCGCATTGTGCAAGAAGCCCTTACGAATATTGCCAAACATGCGAGCGTAAAAAAAGCAGATGTGAGTGTCTGGTTCGATAGCGCAGAAAATGAGATTTATATTCGGGTCGAAGACAAGGGCTCAGGGTTTGATTATCAGGCTGCGATGAACAAAGGCAGAGCTAGTGGTTTGGTTGGCATGCACGAAAGGGCCGTATTTTTAGGTGGACATCTCAAGATCAACACCATCCTAGGTCGAGGAACTACGCTGGAAGCGTGGCTTCCCCTGGAAGAACTAAAGGGAGAAAAAACATCATGAGCGTGCGAATCCTCTTGGTAGATGACCATCCGATCGTCCGTGATGGATTGCGTGCAGTATTGGAGAATGAGTCAACCATGCGCGTTGTTGGCGAGACTGGCGATGGTTTGGAAGCACTATCATTAGTGGAAACCCAGCAACCTGATATTCTGGTACTTGATCTCATGCTCCCCGGTATGGGAGGTATGGAAATCGTTCGTCAGGTGCAAATGAGTATGCCCCAGATCCGGATTATCATACTCTCCATGCATGATAGTGATGCATTTGTGGCAGAAGCATTGCGTGCTGGAGCAATGTCCTATATCTTGAAGAAGTCGGCTTCGGAAGAACTGGTGCATGCAATCTATGAGGTATTGGCTGGACGCAGATATATCAGTTCGCTGATCTCTAAAGCGGCAGTAGAAGCATACAGGCAAGCAGCCCGCGAAGAAGTAAATCTATATGAAACCTTGACCTCCCGTGAAAGGCAGGTGCTCCATCTAGTTACTGAGGGCTCAACCAACCAGGAAATCGCTAGCAAGTTAGATATCAGCGTGCGTACGGTGGAAACTTTTCGTGCAAACCTGATGCGTAAGTTGGCTGTGGGAAATACCGCGGAATTGGTGCGTTTCGCATTTGAGGTGGGCATTCAATCCCCCTGATCATGATCCTCAATTATTTTATGCACGCCTCAGTATTTCTACGGATTTACTATCAACACAAGATAAGCAACAATACTGATAGGGGGAATTTTTATTTCCCTGATGATTAGTTTTCGTTTCTAGGAATTGCCCGGGTGAATCACCTATGAATAGAGACATTACAACGGGAGTTCCAAGAGACCAATTCGTTTTAGAGGTCTAAATGAAACCTATCCGCGTATTGCTAATTGATAATAATGCTACTTTTCTTGAACTAACCAGTGGATTCTTGAGAAATCATGAAGATATTGATATTGTAGGAACCGCACTCAATTATGATGATGCGATGTCAAAAGCAACGGAATTGACACCTGACGCAGTTTTACTTGATATCCGTATGCCTAATACGAACGGTTTACAGTTGCTTCCACACCTGCGTTCGTTGTTGCCTAATTCTGCCATCATTATCCTGAGTCTTTATGATCTCGATGTCTATCGGGAAGCTGCTGAAAATGCAAGTGCAGATGGATACGTGCTCAAGAAGAATCTGGTGGCAGACCTGCTACCCACAATTCGCCAAACGGTTGGAGAACGCCGATTTTAATTTTGACTTTTTGTGGAATGCGCTTTCGTGGTGTATGAAATTATAACTATGAAGCTCGGGGGAAATTTGTGGGTTCCCTCCCGGAGGTTGAAACTTATGAGGGAAGTTTGCAAAGGAGCGTGCTCAAGCCCCTTTGGCGAGCTAACTTCCGGGAGGGTAACCAGTAAAAATTAGATGCCAGGGATCAACGCTCTCGCAATCGGGGATTGACGACTTCATCCAGGGCACGTCCAACTTGGTAGAAAGATGCACACAGCATCGTTATTGCCAAGCTGGCAGGGATCAACAAGTACCAGGTATCGAAACGCAACAGATAGCCGAATAATTGGGTGGTGTTGATCATCAGGCCCCAACTCATTTCTATTTCTGTGAGTCCAAAAAATGAGAGCACTGCCTCGGCAAAAATGGCGTTGGTCACAGTGAACATCATGAAAAGCAGTGATATGGGCATCAGGTTGGGTACCAGATGTTTGAAGATGATGTGCAGATCACTTCCCCCTGAAATTCTTGCAGCTTCAACATAGGGTTTGACTTTGATCGACAGCGCCTGGGCTTTGATCACGACAGTATTGCCGCCCATCCCGGCGAGGATTCCAATCACTAAGGCCAGTTCTAGCATGCCAACCGAAGATAGCGCACTCAAGACAATTAGAATTGGCAACATCGGTACCATAATGACCAGATCGGCCAGACGCATGAGCAATACATCCAGGATGCCTCCATAGTACGCGGCAACGGCACCGATCGTCGTTGAAATCAATACGGTAACCACTGCAGAAATCAGTCCCAGGGCAAATTCATAGCGGGTGCTGAACATCAACTGGCTGAGCACATCCCGTCCCAAGGGATCTGTTCCCAATATGTGTTTCGCCGATGGCGGCGAAGGATGAAAGGGAATTTCGATATCGAAACCGGTAACAGGGTGGTAGATGACGGGTTCCCAGATCGTATTGATTAGGATAGGCTGTGCGATTGCCATCAGTCCAAAGAAAACTATGACACCCAAACCAATCAAACCCCCCTTATTTTTCGAAAAAATTGCCCAATTTGAGTTGATGCCACGAATGAGTAACTGCAAGCGTACTCGCCATAAGGGAGTGTGAGTGAGATTTGCTGACGGGGTGAAAGTTGTCATGCTTGCCTCCTTTGGGTATACTTAAATTGGAAATCCTTATCGAGAGTCCTACCGACATTGATAACTTTCCACGAAACGCCTCGGTGGCCGCCGAGGCGTTACCTTTTTATCATTTGATGAATATACTTTTGGGGGATATTTTGGGTTCACAAAAAACAGCCCACGAGTTGGTCTCGGGGCTGTCTTATTTATCAGTTGAGTTTACTGCTCATATAACAAACTGACCGTCTTTATACAACAACTCACCGTCCACGGTGATCTCACTCTCAGCCATATCGCAAAGCATATCCCAATGGATGCCCGAGTCATTTTTGCTGCCGGTTTCGGGGTATCCAGCGCCAACTGCCAGGTGGATGGTACCTCCGATCTTCTCGTCGAAGAGCATATTCTTGGTGAAGCGCTGAATGCCGTAATTGGTCCCGATGCCCCACTCACCCAGATAGCGAGCACCCTCATCGGTGTTGAGCATTTTGGTCAGCAATTCTCCCCCTTTGCTGGCTTTCTCTTTGACTACTTTTCCGTTCTCAAACCACAATTCGATATCCTCGACCTCTTGCCCTCCGTAAATAGCCGGGTAGGAATAACGCACAAAACCATTGGCTGTCTCTTCTACCGGTCCGGTGAAGATTTCCCCGTCTGGGAAGTTGTATTTACCATCAGCGGGTTCAAAAGTGCGCTCTTTGATGGAAAATGACAGATCGATGTTACTTCCCTTAATGACAACTTGGTCTCGCCCTTGCAGCCAGTCGATAATTTCTTGCTGGCGTTCCCCCTCTTTTACCCAGAATGCTACCGGGTCCTCCAGGTGAAGCATTCCAGCACCGTAAACAAATTCCTGATATTCACTCAAACTCATATCCGCTTCTTGCGCCATGGAATGGGTTGGGTAAACCGTCAGACACCATTTCAATTCTTTGCGCGCTGCCCTCTCTAGAAAAATCTTACTAATCTCAGCATTGGCCTTGCTGAAAAGTGACTGACATTCAGGATCGACTCCGGAAAGCTCGCGGGTATTGTGTTCAGCTTCGATATATATGCTGGCATCGAACGTTTCGTTGATCATCCTCCGTATGGGAGATATGTGCTCCAGTTGGGCATCTGAAGCGTTTTTAAAGAATATCTCCGCTGATCCTGGCAAATTAACCTGGAGAGTCACATGCGCGCCAGCCAAAACCGCTTCTCTATAGATTTCCAGATTGAGTTCTTCGGCTAATGGGCTGGTCCGCAGGACGAATTGTTCGCCGGGTTGCAAATTGAGCGAATATTGAACCATTACTTGGGCTAATTTCGATATTCGGGGATCAGGCATAAGTATCTCCTTATTGGGGTGGCGCGATTTCTAGACTTCTCAACATGGGGTCAAAAATCGCAGCGTACGTTTCTTCGAAGGTCTCAGCGGGAGATTGCAGAACAAGTAAATATCCATAGCCTTCGTGGGCCATGCCTACCAGGTATGTGCCCATCTGGTTGCCATCCTCATCGCTATAGATTGCTGGAACGAAGGTCGCTTGGGCCAATCCACCCAAGAAGAATTCACTTTGTTCCAAGAATTCGATATCAGGGTGCTGACTGTACCATAAAACCATCAGGCCAGAAAGCAAGCTATCATTATCCATTTCCTCCCAGGGAAATGATGTGTACCAGAGGTAGTTGCTGGCATCGTCGGGGCTGGCGATATAAAGCGACCCGTTTTCTGATCGATTTTCAGTAACAAGCCATTCAATGGGGTGGTTCAATAAAATGCGGAAGGCACTTGAAACATAAGGTTGCATTATCGCAGTTTCGCCAGCCTGGACTTCGAAAGAACTCTCAGCAATCAGGTTTCCATCTGCATAGATTTCTGTGAAGTATTCTCCAGCGGGCAAGGGAGCACCTCGGAGACGGACGCGTGCCTGACCAGCAGAACCACCTGACCACACGTCAGCAATATATTCGTCGTAGAGTTCTCCTCCCGTATACCAGCGTACCATCCAGGTTGTCCCCTCTTGCATTTCTTCAAAACTGAGGATGGTGTAGATCGATGGCGACCCAGGAGTAAACGAATCTCCCTGGTCTATTAAGTCACCGTCTACAGAGATGCTGCCAGCGTACGTGACATCCGAGACAACTGCAGTGGTTTCGACGGGTGAAGTATCACCAACCAGTTTCAGACTAGCTGAAGTCTCTTTCAGTCGTTTGATGGTATCCTCGATCGAGGGTGTAGCGCGGGCAATGGTTCGCAGATCGTTCAGGTCGATGAGCGCAGAAGCGAACAGATTGGCCTGCTCGTCAGGTGATTCCAGTAAAAGACAGGCCAGGGCGCCATCGTACGCCTGGGCTGATGCACCTGCTTGGGCATCGGCCAAATATGTCAGTCCCAAATTCATGCGGGCGGTGCACTCAGTGGGCTCGGCTTCAATGGCTGTCTGTAAGGCATTGATAGCTTGACTGTATTCTCCAGCCAACGTATGGGCCCAGCCAAGGTTGGTATAAACTACTGACCCGTCACTGCCTAACGCAATCGCGGTTTCCATATCCTGCGCGGCCTGGGCATTGCGTTGCGGGTCTGCGTCTTGCAGGCGTGTTTGCAGAAGGGTGAAGCCATGCCATTGATAGGCCTCGGCATATTGGTCATCAATCTCTAGAGCAGCGTCGAAGGCGGCCAAAGCCATCGTGTTGAGTTCTTTGGCTTCGTCCACTGGAGCGATATAGGCCTTATTACTAAGCGTTTGGCCCTCGACAAAATGCGCGATTGCACTCTCCGGTGTGCGTTGTATGGGCATCTGGATGGTTTGGATGGCAATTATGACAGTTGTGCCAATCAAAATCGCTGCCGCCCCTGAGAAGAGATACTTGACCCAGTTATTTATATTCAGAGACATGCCTAACAGGAATAATGAGACCGATAGCATCGACATCATTGTACGGTAGTTGGCGGCCTTTGCTCTCCAGGAAGCAGCCTCTCGATCGAATGCCAGTTGGCGCTGGTAGATGAAATGCGATTTTTGATGCAGGTCTTCATAGTAGCTGGAGTAATTGCCTGCATATTGGCTCGAAAGCAGCGGCGTGAGATTGCTGAGTTGGAACTGCAGTTGTTTCCAACGTTCCGCGACTGCATCTTGTGCCAAAGCATGGGTCTCGTCCCCTTCGATACGGGCGGCCTGCGCGCTGCTGTTGGCCTGATTGGCTTGCTGTTGGGCTTCATACCAATCGCTGTACACATCCAGGCTATAACCGACGCGTTGGTCCGTGCGGGTCAATTTACCGAATGCAGCTACAGCTTCAGCCCGGGAACGTTGGGTTGCCAAACCCATTTGGATGGTGACATTGTTTTGTAAGCGCACGATTGTGGCCACCCAAAGTGAGGTCAGCGCCATAACAATCGTGATGACTGTTTTGTATTCGATCTTTCGGGGTTCGGGTTTCGCTTCGTTTTCAGTCATTTTTTATGCTCACTTGGGAAGAAACGCCATTTCATTGATAACAATATACGCGATGTCGATCACCAAAATCAACGCTCCAATACCTACCCATAAATAACGCCAGTTGCTTTTGATCACTCTGGCGAAGATCAAAGAGACCACAACAAAGGAGAGTAAATAAATACCGGTAACTAATGTCGAACTCTTATTGATTATCTGTTGCGCCCTCTCGAAATTCTTTTGGGGGTTGATATCCAAATTCCGCGATTCGAAGCGCATCTGGTTTTCTAAGAACCCCCGTTCGTCGAAAGATCCTCCGGGGAGAATATACTCTGGTGAGAAGAATGTGGCTTTGGCCGCGGCAGCCGTCTCGTATTCTGTGACCTGTTCCGTCAAAACCTGGGCACGTTCTTCGTCGCCACGGGCCAGAGCCAGTTCCGCTTCTACTTGTGTTATGGATGCCAGATCATTCAAGCGCTTGTATTCGGCATACGCGCGTAGATCCTGTAACATCCAGGTATGCGCAATCACATAGGCTTGTTCCCGGTTGATCGAGGCAGCAATGGCTTTGTTTTGGAATTTGACGATTTGACGAGCGCGCCCTCCGGAGATTATGCCCGTCATCGCGCCCGAAAAGGCGATAATGGCGATAGCGATCGTCACCATGGTTTCAACTGGCATCGGTTTCTTTTCAGTCGTTTCGCTCATTGGAAAGTCTCACTCATGAATTTGGCATTTAGTTAATGGCAACAGAGTATTTTTAGGAGTTACGTACTTGAAGTGCGGTTTTCTGGGAAGAGGGTCGAGGGTTACGCCCCTCTTCCCAGAAATTTCCTCGCTGAACTACGTAGATCAAATTATATTGAATGCTGAAAGATCAGCGATTCGCCAGAACGAAGGTGCCACCGAAGAAGGTCTGGAGGGTCGCGCGTCCGTCGGTGGTGATCTCAGGGGTTAGCTCTTGCCAGCCCCCCTGGCCACCATTGAGCACATCCAACCAGTAAAGGATGACTACATCTTGGGGGGAGACTCCCTCGGGAATATCAAAAGTTACCTCGATACCCTCGCCGTTAGGCAGGATACTGACCTGGGATGCTCCTTGCGTGACATCAACAGACATACCGCTTAAGAAATTCAAGTCACCCGCCAGGTTGCCAGGCAGATTTTCCAAGGTCTGCCCGACAGCCGAAACCGCGTCACCGGCACCCCCTGAGATGGTGATCTGATCGCCCTGGTTGAGTTCCAAGACGGCCGGTTCGTTGGTGTTCCCACTCAACGTGGCAGCGGCCTGAGCACTGCCGTTCCCAGTTTCAGCGGCCGCAGTTTCAGCGGCCGCTTCTGCGGTGGCATTCGCTTGAGCAAGGACGAACACCCCACCAGTCTCTGAGAGGGCTTCGATCATGCCATTGAGCGATTCTTCCAAGGGTACTTCCACCCAGCCTTCTCCCTCGACGTATTGCAGGATCACCAGCTCATCCAGAGCTGTATCTGCGGGTAAGCCAAAGGAGACCAGAATTCCCCCCAACTCATCTTCCGTGAGTTCGGTGTCCACAGCGATCTCCAGGCTGTCGAGCATATCGAAGCCTTCGGGCAGCTCGGCTGGCAGAACGACTTCAGCACCGGCTGTCATGGTGACGGTGGCAGGGATGCCATTGATGAAGGTAGCCCCATTGCCTTCAGGTAACTGCAATGCGACGGTGTCACCAAAGGCTGTGGTGGTGAGCAGGTCAACAGGCTGGCCGCTGGTAATGGTTAGCACCGGATTGGATGCCAAAGCCAGGGCGACAGCAGCAGCTGCGGCAGAGTCCGCGTCTGCAGCGGTGATGGTCACTTCACCCGTATCGGGATCAATGAAGACCGTAACGCCAGCGATAGGATCTGGCGGCTTCTCGATGACCTTCAAAGTGCCGCCGTTGAGGGTTATGGTGCCATTCTGCGTGACAGTGCCATTGGCAGCGCTCAAAATGACGTTGCCACCTTGGGTGATGATCCGGCCAGACGATGTGAGATTGACACCATTTGCAGCGTTGATATTGACCGTTGCGCCACTCTTGGTGGCCTGCACCGTGCCGCTGATGGTGGCATTGCCGCCGCCATTATCAGCATTCCCATCGAGATCGGCATTGAAATTCACGCCTTCGGGGGCAGAAACATTGGTTGAGGCCTCGGTTTTGATGTCGTCTCCAGCGTTGCCAGTGATCCTGCCCGTGGTGCCCTCAACAACCACATCAGCTTCGATAGTCAGATCATCGCCTAGTTTGGTGGAGTCGTTGCCCGCGGTCAGGTTGATGTCTCCACCTGCTTTCTCACGGATTGCCCGGCTGACACGCAGTGGGCTGTTTGCTATGATGGTTACCCCGCCATGAGAGATAATGCCATCGATAAAAATTCCACTTTGACCGGTTTGTCCATCTAAGCGACCTGTGCTGTCAATTTTCAGCCCGCCAGTGTTTGTGAGGAATACGCCCCCGGAGTCCGATTCGGATGCAAAATTGCTCAGGGTTGTTTCAATTGGATCAGCGCTGGTGCCAAAAGCGCCCTTAGCATCAACTAATAGATATGCAATCGCCAGATCGAGCTTGACATCATTGGAAGCGCCATTACCATCCTTGATATCGCCAGTTGCGTTGATTTGCACGGAACGATTGGTGCTCGTTAGCTCTCCTTTGAATATTACATCTTTGCCGAGGATAACCATATTGAAATTTGTGACGCTTACGGTGCCGATTTCCATATCATTTGTTGATGTAGATCGGCCAATGGTCAGTGTCCCATTGGGCAACGATAACCAGGCAAATTCAGCTAGACCAATATAAAATCCACCACCAGCACCAGTACCAAATCCTGCAGGTATGTCATCTTTTGAAGGAGTGAGCGTAAGGTCGCCCCCCCCAGTCTGGATATTCGAGTTGAAGCCGACATCGTATCCAATAATAGTGATATCGCCGCCATTGGAAATGAGATTGCCTTGAATATCCACACTCCCAGTCCCATCCTGATCCGAGTCGGCATTAAGGACAATATTGAGCTTGGCATTCTTGGCTTCGATTTTGTTGTTGTTAGTGAAGTTTCCTATGGCATTGACGGTCAATGTGCGATCGGTTGTGCCAGTGTATTCCATATCAGCTTTCCAGTTGACGTTGCCATTTCCACTGGGTGGTGACCCTACAGTGCCTGTGGTAATCGTGACATTCCCACTGCCCAAAGCAGACACAACATTGTTGACGCCGATTTTGGCACTATCGCCAGTAGTCGTGAAGGCTCCAGACGTCTCGTCAATGTTAGTGTTGCTACTGCCAGAAATCACTTCGATATCATTGGCTGGGTCCAGAAGCCATTCACCGCCGTTGCCTTTTGCTGCGCTGACATCTGGGATTGCGCCGATGTCAAAACTCTGGTAACCGCTGGTTTCAATGAAACCGCCATCCCCACCGAGACTGCCTCCCTTAGCTTCGAGGATGGCGCTGCTGGCGACCGCAGCATGCCGCTGACCGATCACCAGAATTTCCCCTCCATCTCCTTTTAGACTGGCATTTGCGATGATCCTGGCATTATTCCCAATGACCACGATGTCGTTGGCAAGGATGTGGATTTTGCCACCTTCATTTTCGCCATCGGCTGTAATTGAGCCAAAACTGGCGATACGTTCGGCTTTGATATCAATTTTTCCCCCCTTCTCGGCATCGTTGCTGACATCGAGGTTCCCTTGGCTGGTGACAATCACATCGCCTCCTGGATTTTTGATCGACACCTGTCCTCCGGGAACATTCACTTCTCCATCGACCTGAACTTCGTTGTCCTCTCCGCTGACTTCGATATTGATCGATTCAAGGCTTTCATCGAATCTGACTTGCTGCTCATCGCTGAGGGCCTGGTTTTCTGACAACTGTGTATCTGCACCCGTGGTGATGGTCAAGTCGTCTTCCCCCAGGCCACCTTCCACGTGGACATCACTATTATCGGCATCCAAGTTAACTGTGATTGCATCGTTGCCAGTTCCACCCTCAATGTTCAAGTTCTCAACTGTGCCGTCAAGATCTACATCGATCTCATCATCCCCATCGGTACCCTCGATGGTTACGTCTTTCGACCCATTAATCTGGATGTACTCCGCAAAGATCATATCCCGAAGAGTGATATTCAGCGAGTCGACGATGCTGACTACACCTGCAAGCGTAGATGGGTTGCCATCCGCAGCGCCCTGGAGGGTGAAATCCTCCATCTCGTTGATGGTGATGTCTTCTAAGTAGATACCGCCTTCGATATAGATGGTCTGGTCATCTGGAGTCAGGCCACCCGAGACCGCGTTGAGCGCATCCTGGATTGGTGTAGTGGACACCTGGCAATTGACTACGCCTGAGCAATTCCCACCTTCAGGCAGGAAGCTGTGCTTATCACCATTGACATAAAAATAAGGATCGGGAACGATTATTGAATCTGGATCTTCTTGTGTGTGAGTATCTTCTTCGTTATATTCCGATTTATCAGTTGGTAGATCTTGATTGTCCTCGGACGGAGTCCCGTCATTTTTAATGGGTTCAACTTCTTCGTTCGTCTCTGATTCAATATTAGATTGTTCTTGATTACCCTCAGGAGCGGACTGATCTTCAACAACAGGGTTAGCTTCTCCATTAGCTTCTGTTGTTTGTGTTTCCCCATCATCTGTTTGGCTGGAAACCATCCCATCTTCGTGGTCGGCCATTGTGGCTGGGTCTTCGGTTTCCTCTGTGATTACGCTTTCTTCTTCAGTGGGTTTATCTGTCTCACCAGTATCTTCATTTTGATCTGGTAAAGCGTTGTCGGGTTCAAGATCTGATTGATTGTCCTGGATCTCCCCAGAATCACCAACTGGTTGATCGTTGTCAGACACGTCAGGTTGCGTGGGTGGGGGAGAGTCGGATGCCCAGGCGATGGTGGCGTTGAGAGTGGTCAGCGAGAACAGCAGGCCGATCAGCAATGTCATACACACACGCATATAAACCCTAGCCCTTCCCTGGGTAATAGGTTTGTATACATTCTCGATAAAGGGAGCTCTCACTGCGCGCAATCTTCTTCTCACGGATAGTCAAAACGTTGAACTGAATTCGAGTTTATTGCGTGTAGATGTATTTATTGTATAACAACTCGATCAATTTGAATAGTATTGGTCTCTGGATAGCCCCGGCAATTCCTGGAGAACCAATAGGATGTTACAGATACGGCTGAGATATAATAGTAGTAGTGTACTAATTTCAAAAATCCTTATTTTCATGCGCATAGGTGACCCATGTCAGACTCATTGAATAGCTATCGCAGCAAAACGGTTGAAGATAACGCCAATCCGGATATAATGCTTCTCCGGCTAAGGAAACTGATGAGATTTGTGCGCATTTGGATAACCTTGGCGACAATGTTCATGTTGTTGCTATTGTTGATGAATTTGCGAGATGCTGGAAAGTTACCTTTTGATTTCTTATATACACCCACTCCAACAAATACGCCGACCTTTACGCCAACACCTACCAGCACAGCTACGTTTACGCTGACACCCTCTCCGACTTTGACCTACACAGTGACACCGTCTCACACTCCGACATATACGCTAACAGCTACCCCAACATTGACGGATACGGCAACCCCCATTCCTACAGACACGTTGACCCCCACACTTTCCCCTACAGCAACGCACTCGCTAACGCCCTCACTTACGCCTACGGCGACTTTTACACTAACTCGCACTCCTTCCTCGACACCAACGTTTACACCGGTTCCGCTTGAATATGGGACCTTGCGATGGCCAGTAAAGCTTTCGTCACCTGACGGTTACGTTAACGTAAATTTTCCTGCAGGGGAGCGGGTGGTAATTTTGGAAATAAATGAGGGGAGCTGTTTGGTGAGGATCTACAAGGAAGTCAAGCTGGGCAGCGATTACATATCCCTGACTGCCTGGGTATCTTCAGCGACCGTTGGGCAGATTTGCCCTTGAATAAATTCTCGTGGCATCTGCCGGATTGACCTTACTTGCTTAAATACTTGTAATAGAATGAGTCGTCAACTCCTACGCGCTGAATAACTTTGTCTGGATCGAATTCAAAAGTATACTCCTCCATTACGGCAAGTTTTGGAGGGCCAAAGTGGTAGTTGTCAATTGATCTTGCAATTTCGGCAATACTCGAATAAAAACCAAGCCCAGTCACGACCAATATCGTGATATAGAGCCATCGGAGTCGCTGCTTGATTTGGGGGTTTGTGTCGATGAGAATTTTCCCAACGAAAGACCAAACCAGGAATAAAGCGGGAATCGAACCTCGCATCACCAGGTCATTGAACAAGCCCACTTTGAATAACGGCAGCAAGATCAGTATGATAATGGCAACCAAAAATATTCCCAATTGTCTGGGGTTGATATTGAAGTAGTGACCGATGGAAATATGCAGCCGGGAAACAAATGATTTCTCTATTGATTTAGCTGCGTTTTGAAATTCGATCCGACTTGCAAGTAGGATCAGCAGCAAAACCAGGATTGAGAGGAAACCAAATTCCAATATCCAGAATTCCCGAAGAGAGAGAAGCAATTGTGCCCTTTCCTTTTCGAATTCCCAAATCCAGCCGATAGGGAACTGGTACTCATTCGAGGCAAGGTATAGCAGGATGATACTGCTAATCAGTATGGCCGATATGTTTAGGAAGAAAGACTGAAGATTGTAGAGATGCTTGCGATATTCTGGCTCCCAGCTATAAATAATGACAATCAAAACAAAAAAAGGAGCAATCCCTACAACGCTAAAGGGGCTCCACATGGAACTGGCAGCAATAGTCATTCCCAAGAATCGTAGATTCTGTGGATGATAGATAGTATCCGCGATCACTCCCGTGAGTAGCCATGCTATGATCGTGTGCTGGGGGACCCAATATAATAGCGTTGTGTTCGAAGAGTATTGAAAAATTTCTGGCCAAAAATCGACATGGGTGGTGATATCAAAAGGCATACCCTTCACAATATACGCGCCGATCAAATCCAGTCCTCCTGCCAATATAAAAAGCAATGACACGGAAAATAATCTCTTTGCCTTTTCACGTTTTTGGTGGGTTAAATCGATCCTACTGATCTTTACGAACCAGGCAAAGGCTAGGAAAACCCCCGCCAAAGACCAGAAAAACATGACTACATTGGCGACCAGCCAGCTCTGAACGATCTTGCCAATTAGCCCCGCTGGCAAGTAATAGCCAAAATAGTATACATAATTAATTGCCTTATATTCGATCGTTAGTGATATGGGCCAGTCTTGGATAATCAATTCCCTTAGGCGCGGATTGTGTTCCAGGTAATCCGAATTCTGATAACCTGCACCTCCTATTCCCGAAAAACAAAACACTACCAAAATAAACACACAAGCCGGGATGATCCAGGCGAAGGAATTGAGATTCGACTCATTTTCAAGTGATTTTTTTCGAGAGCTCCAGTAATTGAGGATATCCTTGACCAATTCTTTGGCAACCGCGAAGATATAAATCGCTGTTAGACCGCCAGCTATGGCAGCGACAGATGTCTTGAGCCAACCAATTAAGAAGATCAGCAACGGGATGACAATATAAAGCAGGGTGATAGATTTCAGTATCTTGTGTTTTTTTGAGTTCATTTCGGCTTTGAGTGGGGAATACTCAGCGAAAGGTAAGGGACAAACAGCAAAAGAATACCACAAAAATGATCATAGTTTATTTCTGGATCACCTCGGCAATTCCTAGAGAGCCTTCTTTCCATTTGGAAGTGAAACAAGAATCACCCCCCCAATGACGAAGAGAGAACCCATGATTTGCCAGAAGTCCAGTCGCTCGCCTAAGATGATATATGCAGCGATCGAAGCGAATACAATCTCAGCTGTTGCCGTGATCGATGCTACGCTGGCTTGCAAGCGGTGCAGTCCTAAGGTGAATAAACCAAAACCACCAATCGTTGAGATCAAAATCAAGACGCCAAAATATATCAGCACTTTGGAGGGAATTGGCCATGGTGCTGGTATTCCTATTTGGAATGGGAGCAGCACAATGGTTGCGAAGGCAAATATATAGAAAAGGATCGTCCAAGGGCTGTAGCTCCCCACGATCTTTTTGCCAAAAATTGCATAGGATCCATAAGCGCATGCCCCGATAACTCCAAGCAATATTCCAAATGGTGTGACAGGATGACCAGCCGAGCTGAGGACTCCCGAACAGAGGATCGTTCCAATGACTGAAAAAACTACCGCTGTGATTTTATTGTTGGTGAGCGCTTCACCCAACGTTAGCCAGGCAATAATGGTTACAAAGATTGGCGCATTGCTTTGCATCACGGTGGCGATGGAAGCTCCCAGCAGTACGACAGTGATGTTCCATAATGAGTGAAAAAGACCAATGCTAATGGCCCCCATTGCAATTAACCAGGGCAAATCGCCAATTTTTATGCGCAACAAACCAGGGCGAAAGATCAGAATACCAATCAGTAATGTCGTTAACGTGCTTAGGTCACGCCAAAAAGCCAGGCTTACCGCTGGAATGTCGATGATCTGGTAGATCAGGTTGATCAGGATGCTGGACGTCGACCAGAAGATAGTCGCCAGGATGACGAGAAGGATGCCTTGGAGGCGGATAGGGAGATTATAATTTCCCATTGGGCACTAAATACATTCCCTCCATGAACAACATATTGAAGTTGGCGTCAGTATCCAGGTCGATTTGTTGAGCGCGAGCTGCCAGATTCTCTCCGTGGGAGAACCCTTCATCGGTGAGGAACATCGCCGCGCCAAATCCCGCGCCATTGGCCGCTGTTTCGACGACTTCTTTGCGAACTGGGGGGATCATACCAATATCAAGGATGGCGTCGATATCTACCTGGCCACCGAAGGAGCCCGTTAGGATGACTTTCTGTAGATCATCTGGTGCAAGATCAAGCTGTTGCATGAGTACATCGATTGCGGCTCGGATGGCGCCTTTCGCTTTTTGGAGTTCGCGCACATCGGTCTGGGTCAATCGTAGACTTCCATCGAATGTCAGCTTGATGCTGCGGTGGTGGTGTTCGTCATCGCTTACTAGATTGGCAAAGCGTGCTGGATTCTGTTGGATGCGACCGGAGTCATTGATCACGCCTGCAATATGGAGTTGATGCACCGCGCTGAGCAAACCAGAGCCTGTCAACCCAATTGGTTCTTCATCGGAAATAGTGCTCAAGAGAAGCTCATCTCCAATCAGGGAGACATCCACTATAGCGCCGTCAATGGCCCGTGTTCCGCATGAGATGTTGACACCCTCGAAGGCAGGACCGGCTGCTGTAGAGGCAGTCAGGATGCGCTCGCCATCGGTTACCATCACCTCGCCGTTGGTGCCCAGGTCAATGGCCGCGATGGGGCCGGGAGGATTGTCGAATTCGAAATAGGCCAGACAGGCTAAGGCATCAGAGCCCACAAATCCCCCGATCATAGGTGGTAAAGATACCTTTATTCCTTCTGCGAAGATGCCCCCCATAAGGTCTGCGGCATCTTTAATCGACTTGGCGCTGTGGGGCTGGAATGGCATCAGAGCCAAGGTGTCTAGCGGTAATTTTGCTAACAAGTGATGCATGGCGACATTGCCCACGATAGTCACACGTTCAATGCGCTTACGAACGTGCTGGGACATTTTCAAAGAATCAACTGCCTGGTTAATAGATGCCAGTGCCAACCTATGTAAACGCTCAGCATTGGTTTTTTCATCGATTGCTGCAGCCAACCGAGAGATCACATCCGCGCCGTAGACAGTTTGCTGGTTGAGGCTTGCCGCCCCAGCGGCGACTTCGCCATTATCGAGCATGGTCAAAAAGGCCGCGACCGTCGTCGAGCCGAGGTCTATTGCCAATCCCAGGGGGACCTCACGATCCTGTTTATAACGGGAACTGCTTTTGAAATTCTTGTTGGAATAAACCACGATAGGCGACAAAACAACTCGGGCATCTTCGTCCACTCTGGCGCGGCAAGCCAAGCGGTTGTTTAATGCTATTTCACCAGGAGTCAGATTTTCGAGCTCGATCTCGTCTGGTGGCCGAACCCCTTTTTCCACCAGTACTTTGCACTTTCCGCAGGTACCTCGCCCTGCACAGGGCTGCTCGAGGGGTAAGCCGGTTTCCGCGATGACATCACCAAGCAGACTGCCTGGTTGGGCATCGATTGTTTTCTGTTCTTCTCCGTAGATGACAGTGATATTGGGCATATTTTTTCCTACATGTCGTTGAGAATCTGGAAGACTTTATCATAAAAAGCCTGGATGTGCTCGTCAGCAAGCTGAGTGTATACTCGTTCGTGATCCATGGGTTATCTCTTGCTGAATAATTGGAGTGCTCGTCACGAAGCAACGAGCACTCCAATTATTCAATCATCATTTTGCCAGACGAGGGTTGCCTAAGGCTTGGGCGCGGATACGATACGTATCTAAGCCGTCGTTCGATTCTTCGACGACCACTTGGGGGTTATCTGCTCCAGAGCGTAACGCTGCGCTCAAGGCGCGTTCCTGGCTAACCTGTCGGGCAAATGATAGCGCTTCATCCAGGTCATCGTATTCTTGGCGCTCGTCGCGCGCTTGAACGATATATCCGATCACATCTAATCCGGACTCTGAGAGGCGGGGGTAAACAAGGATTTCCTCTGCAACCATAATGCTCCCTG
>CAYWIC010000110.1:0-18030 GCA_964458115.1 uncultured Anaerolineales bacterium
GGTGCCGCGGCTTTATGGGAAATGCCCCAGGAAGATGCCGATGCCGTGGTGGAAAGTGTGATCGCGGCTGGAGTCAACCACATCGATGTAGCTCCTTCCTATGGGATGGCGGAAAAACTATTGGGCCCTTGGATGCCGCGCATTCGGGATCAATTCTTTTTGGGTTGCAAAACTATGGAGCGCACCAAAGAGGGCGCGGCTGCTGAGATGCGCCGCTCGCTAGATTTGCTGGGAGTTGAATCTTTCGACCTCTACCAGATCCATGCAGTTACCAACATGGATGATTTAGACCAGGCAACCCGTTCAGGTGGGGCGCTAGAAGCCTTAATCCAAGCGCGAGATAAGGGCCTGACACGCTTCATCGGTATCACTGGGCATGGGGTCGATACTCCAGCGGTTTTCTTAGAAGCACTGGAGCGCTTCGATTTCGACAGTGTCTTATTTCCGATCAATTTCGTGCAGTATGCCAATCCCGAATTTCGGGAGAAATCTGAAGAGCTGTTGCGCGTTTGCCGCCAAAGAGATGTGGGTACGATGATCATCAAGTCGGTCTGCCGCGGTCCTTGGGGTGAGCAAGAGAAGGTGTACCAAACCTGGTATCAGCCCTTCGATGATGTTGAGAATATTCAGAAGTCAGTCCATTTCGCGCTCTCTCAAGATATTACGGGGATTTGCACAGCTGGGGATAAGCACATCTTGCCGATGGTGTTGGATGCTTGTGAGTACTTCACCCCAATGGATGAGGAGGAGCAAGAAGCGCTAATCGAGAGCGCGTCGGCGTATGAGCCTTTGTTTGCTTAGTTGAGACCATTAGGGTTTCTAAAACCCTAATGGTTTAGGAGAATATTATGGAATACCGCAACCTTGGCCGCACCGGAGTCAAAGTATCTCCTCTATGCCTGGGCACGCTGAACTTTGGTGGGGTAACCCTCGAAACTGAATCGATCCGTATTATTCACAAGGCTTTGGACGCGGGTATCAACTTCGTTGATACAGCCAATATGTATGTCAAGGGCGAGAGCGAACGTGTGGTGGGCAAAGCTCTGGCTGATGGCCGTCGCCAAAAGATCATCCTGGCGACCAAATTTCACTCCCCCCAATCAGATGATCCGAACGACCGCGGCAACTCCCGCCGTCATATCATGCAAGCCGTGGAAGATTCGCTGCGTCGTCTAAACACCGATTGGATCGACCTGTATCAGATTCACCGGCCTGATTTCGAGATACCTCAGGATGAGACTCTGCGCGCCCTTGATGATTTGATTCGGCAGGGCAAAGTGCGTTATATCGGTTCTTCGACATTCCCCAGTTGGATGGTGATGGAAGCGCTTTCCATCAGCGAACGCAACGGGTTGGCGCGGTTTGTGACCGAACAGCCACCCTATAACCTGTTAGACCGACGCATTGAGAACGAATTAGTTCCCCTGGCATTGCGTTATGAGATCGGGCTGTTGCCCTGGTCTCCTTTGGCTATGGGGATGCTGGCTGGCCGTTATACGGATGAGCAAAACTATCCCAAAGGTTCACGCGCCGAACGCATCGGCTCGATCTACGCCCAACGTATCACCAATCGGGCGATTGACACGGGGAATGAGATCATCCCCATCGCGGCGGAACACGACTTGACCCCCTCTCAAGTGGCACTGCTTTGGGTGAAAGATCAACCCGCGGTCACGGCACCCATCATTGGTCCCCGTACGGAAGGCCACCTCGACGACGCACTACCGCTCCTCGATATGAGTCTACATTCTGAGTTAGCCGCACGCCTCGAAGAGATCGTCCCCCCTGGCAGTGCCGTGGCTGACTTCCATAATACCAGCGGCTGGATGAAAATGAAGCTGTAACGCGCGTTGACTTGGCAAACCCTCTCTGGTAAAATCCCCCCGCTCAGCGCGTTGTACCCTTCGCCTGAGACATTCTATACCGAAAGGGCTTGTTACAAATGAAGATATTACTTTTGAAGGACGTGTACAAACTCGGCCGTGCCGGCGATGTCAAGAAAGTTGCCAATGGATACGGCCGCAACTATTTAATCCCCCAAGGTTTGGCTGTTTTAGCGACCGAGGGCGCGCTCAAACAGGTTGACCGTATTCGCGCGGATGCAGACAAGCAGCGCAATATCCTCAACGAAGAGTTGAGCGGTCTGGCCGAACAGATGACCAAAGTTATGCTCACGTTCCCAGTGCGGGCGAGCGAAACTGGACGTTTGTATGGCTCGGTAAACACTCGCATGATTGCTGAAGCGCTCACCGCAGAGGTTGGCGAAGAGATCAGCCACCGCCAGATCGATGCCCAACCATTACGTATGATCGGCAAACATATGGTCGGCGTGCGCTTGACTGTAGATCTGGTTCCCGAGATCAGCGTGGTTGTTTTCCGAGAGGGTGAATCTCCTGAAGCCGCCATCGAAGAAGCCGATGCCCTGGCTGAGGCCGTCGAAAAAGGCGAGATCGAGATCGAAGATCAACCTGTGTACGAGTACGAGCTGGAAGAAGAGATCGAAGCTGAAGCCGAAGATACTGAAGCCGAAGATACTGAAGCCGAAGATACTGAGGCTGGTGACGAAACACCATCCGACGTCGAAGCTGACGCAGAATAATCAGCTTCTGCACCATTTCTAAATCAGAAAATATCGAAAAAAGGTAGTGGTGTGCGCAGCACACCACTACCTTTTTTCGAGGGCCTCCATTCCATGGCTGAGCAGATACTTCTCCTGTATAATTGATCTCATGAGTGCGGCTGTTGGCAAGAAACTTCGCCAGGCTCGTGAAGCGCTGGATTTGACCTTGGAGCAGGTTGCCCAGGAGACGCATATCCGTCTTCATTACCTGCAAGCAATGGAGGCAGGTCAGTTTGATGTCATTCCTTCGCGTGTGCAAGCGCGCGGCTTTTTGCGGTCCTACGCAGGGCTTTTGCGTATCGATGTCCAACCGCTTTTCGATGCTTGGGAAGGCGATGCATTGCTCACCTTCATGCCTCCAGAAGAGGGTTCTCAGGAAGAGGTGGATAATGAAGAGAGCTCTGAGCCCACAGCTGACACTGATCCAGATGATTCCCCTGTAACTGAAGAAGGGAGCGCGAGCTTAGCTGAGGTTGGGGAATCTTTGCGATCACAGCGGGAGCTTTTAGGGCTTTCGCGAGAAGATGTGGAACGGCACACCCACCTCCGGATTCACTATTTACAAGCCCTGGAGCGTGGTGATATGGATGTATTGCCCTCAACCGTCCAGGGCAGTGGGATGCTGAAGAACTACGCCGAATTTTTGGGATTGGATCCTGAGCCCTTATTATTGCGATTTGCAGAGGATCTTCAATCGAAATTGTTCGAGCGACGCCAAACGCGGCCCGCGCGCGGCCGGGCGACTCGCCAGACTAGGAAAACCAATAATGTCCCACGCCGCATATTTTCCCGTGACGTGATCGTCAGTGGTTTCATTGTGATATTTTTGATCGGCTTTGCGCTTTGGGCCGGTATGCGTATCGCTGCTGTTCGCTCTGCAGAAGAGCCTGCACCAACTCCACCTTCAATAGCTGAGGTTCTGTTGCCATCGGCTACAATTACCATAGCGCCAACGGCTACAGCAACGATCCCATCACCCATCGATGAGGCGGCTGATGCAGAAGCTGTAGGGGTCGTTGTGGAAGCTGAAGAGGCACCCTTTACAGTAGAAGATGCCCAGAAACTCATCCGCATCCAAATTTCGATCCGTCAACGAGCGTATATGAGAATTACTGTAGATGGTGAAATCGCCTATGATGGCCGCGTGTCCTCTGGGGGTGATTACGCCTTTGCAGGAGATGAGACTGTCGAAATCCTGACTGGCAATGCAGCTGGATTGCACGTAACGTATAACGGCGTTGAGCTGGGGGTGTTGGGTTTCTACGGTGAGGTGGTCAATTTTGTGATCACTGCGGACGGAATCCAGACTCCTACGCCCACAGTTTCACCTACAGCGACCGAAACGCCGTTGACAACGCCGACATTGTCTCCGACCCCAGTTCCTTGATCTGGTATATGTCGTAGTGAGAATTTCCCGCTTTTCTTTTTACTTGAGTTATTCGATGTGAACGAATAGGTATTAGATTTTGAAAAAAAACACTTTCCATTTATTGTCATTAGGTTGCGCCAAAAATACAGTCGATTCAGACTCGATGGCGCAATTGCTCATGAACGCTGAGTATCAGCCAACTGACGATCCAGCTGAGGCAGGTGTGCTCATCGTCAACACTTGTGGGTTCATTGGTCCTGCCAAAGAGGAATCCTTGAGTGTTCTCCAAGAACTGGCTGCTCAAAAAAGGGATGATCAAGTCTTGATCGCGGCAGGCTGCCTGACCCAACGCTATGGTGAACAAGTCGCGCAGCAAGTTCAAGGCATCGATGGAATCCTGGGAACGCGGCGCTGGATGGACATCCTCGATGTAGTGCAATCACTACGGAAGAGCAAACACCCCGAGCCGGTATATCATCTTCCAGATGTGCCCACGGTAGGCACAGACGAAGCCGGTTCGCAGCGTGTCAGCATCCAGGGGGCCAGCGCCTATCTCAAGATCGCCGATGGCTGCCGCCGCCCCTGCGCTTTCTGTGCTATTCCATTGATCAAGGGCACCGCGGTCAGCCGCCCCCTGGATGCCATTCTCGCGGATGCTTTTGCGCTACAAGAAATGGGCGCCTATGAGATCAACCTGATTGCCCAGGATACCACCGACTATGGTCATGATCTAGGGATGCGCAATGGGCTGGCAACCTTGCTGGAGACTATGGTTCAAGTTGTGCCCGAAATCCCCTGGTTGCGGATCTTATATGCCTATCCAGGGTATGTTACTGACGAGTTGATCGAAGTGATGGCAGCTCACGAGCAGGTTTTACCCTACCTGGATATACCCCTTCAGCATGCTCACCCTGCCACCCTTAGACGCATGCGCCGTCCAGCCAATATGGACTGGGTGCACAATACCTTGAGTTATATGCGCGAAACGCTTCCTGATCTGGCTTTGCGAACCACGTTTATCGTTGGCTATCCTGGAGAGACCGAGGAAGAGTTCCAAACCTTATTGGATTTCATCGAGGAGGTCCGCTTTGACCGGGTGGGGGCCTTCCAATTCTCCTTTGAGCTGGGTACGACCAGCGAGCCCTTAGGGGATCCTGTTCCCGAAGAGGTCAAGCAAGAACGCTGGGAACGGTTGATGGAGCTTCAGCAGAGCATATCTCTGGAGCGCAATCAGAGCTATGTTGGCAAGATACTGGATGTGCTTATCGAAGGCCATGGCGATGGCCTCTCACTGGGTCGCAGCTACCGAGACGCTCCCGAGATCGATGGTATGGTCATTATCGAGGGAGAAATCCCCATTGGCTCGATGGTTCCAGCGCGCATCACCGGTGCGATGACGTATGATCTAACAGCGGTGGTGGAAAATCAATTATTAGAAATTGACCTAAAATGAACTATGCTCAATTTAGACAATCCTGAAATCAAATTTGCTATTCATTCAGTCCGACAGGCCTCGGCACTCGTAAAGCAAGTCCAGGCTGAGATGGTTTCCTCAGCACTGACCAAAGATGATCGTTCACCGGTCACTGTGGCAGATTTTGCCGCCCAGGCGCTAATCGGTCATTTGCTGGATAGAAATTTCCCTGACGATCCATTGATTGGGGAAGAAGACTCATCAGCATTGCAAAACCCCGAAGAACAACCAACGTTGGAGATGATCACCGCATTTGTAGGCCGATTTGCCGAGGGGGCGACATCCGATTTGGTCTGCCAGTGGATCGACCGCGGCTCTGCAGAATCTGCGCCGCGTTATTGGACCTTGGACCCCATCGATGGTACCAAAGGTTTCTTACGGGGAGATCAATACGCCATTGCCTTTGCCCTTGTCGAGGATGGTCAGCTGCAGGTGGGTGTTTTAGGCTGCCCCAACTTAGACTCGCTTTCTTTGGTTGTCGCTGCTAGGGGTCAGGGCGCCTGGGCAGCATCTATGGATGAAGATACACCCTTCGAGCGGTTATCCATCTCCAATCGCACGGATCCAACTCAGGCGCGCGTTCTGCGTTCGTTTGAATCTGGTCACACCAACGTCAGCCAGATTGATGTATTTTCAGTAGCTCTAGGCATATCAACTGAACCTGTCCGCATGGATAGTCAGGCCAAATACGCAGTACTGGCTGCTGGCGGCGGCGAGATCTACCTGCGTTTGCTCTCGCCAAAACGACGAGAGTATCGCGAAAAGATCTGGGATCAAGCTGCCGGTTCGATTGTGATCGAGGAGGCCGGCGGCCGCGTCACAGACCTGGATGGGAAAGCTCTCGATTTCACCCGCGGCCGCACACTGGCTGGTAATCGAGGGATTTGTGCCACCAATGGCCATCTCCACGAAGTCACTTTGGATGCTTTAAAAGCTATTCAGGCATAATCGCTGATTGAAGATTCTGCTTTGATTATCAATTTTCAATCATGACTCTTTTTGACCGCATTTCCCTAAGCTTGAGCATCCTGGCTGTCATCATCACGGCCTGGATATCGATAAGCATCTTTAAGGGATTGCCCCATCTCGAAGATGAGTATGCCTATGTCTGGCAGGCGCAGGCCATTGCTGGTGGAAATTTCATCCTCCCATCACCCCCAGAATCAGAGTATTTTTTTGTCCCCTTTGTCGTAGATCACCTGGGGCAGCGCTTTGGCAAATACCCATTAGGCTGGCCTGTGGTGCTCTCCTTTGGGGAGAGGGCAGGTTTGCGAACTCTGGTCAATCCACTTTTGGCTGGTCTAGGGGTGTGGCTAACATATCGGCTTGGGAAGAAAACCTTGGGGGAGAAATGTGGATTGCTGGCCGCGGGGCTGACAGTCACCTCGCCGATCTTCTTGCTGTATTCGGGTATGCAGCTCTCACATCCCTGGGGATTCGTGCTCAGCGCAGCCTTTGCGATGTCCTGGCTCGATGTCGTGGATGAGCAGGATCACGTTTGGGGGTGGTTACCAACCTTGAGCGCGGCACTCACCCTGGGGGTCTTGGCAATCAGCCGCCCTTTGACAGCCTTGGGAGTTGCAACTCCCTTTGCCATCCATGCAATGATCTTAGTATGGCGCGGTCCTACATTTATTCGCCACCGCCTGATCACCCTTGGGTTGGTTACTCTTCTGATCGTGAGCACACATTTTCTCTGGCAATTTGCCGTGACGGGAGATCCCCAGCGAAACCCGTATACGCTGTGGTGGGAATTTGATAAGATCGGTTTTGGTCCGGGATACGGTGTGCTCGAAGGTGGACATTCATTAAGACAGGCCTTTTTCAACACTTGGCGCAGTTTGGTGGAAGGCGCGGGTGATCTCTTTGGGTGGAGTAAATACTCTTGGGTTTTCATCCCATTTGGGTTGTGGACGATTCGCCGCAAGAAGAAAGCCTGGCTTTTATTTGGTGTCCCACTGGGTTTGATAGTCGCCTACCTGACATATTGGGTTTCGGGCGCGCGTTATTTCTACGAGGGTTTGTATGGCTTTACGCTGATCAGCGCCGCCGGGATAGCATGGTTGGCGGGATGGATCGAACGGGAAGGCCCAAAAAAACATCGTTGGAAAGAACTCCGCACGATAGTGATGCCCGTCATACTAGTACTGTTGGTTGCAGGGAACTTGATCTTCTATACCCATCAACGACTTATGGCCGAACATACTTTTTATGAAGTCGATGCCGCCGCTATAGAGCCCTTTTTGACATCTGAAGCAGATGTGCTCGTACCAGCCATCATACTTGTGCATGCTGAGAATTGGCGCGATTATGCCATTTTACTGAATCTTGCTGATCCATTTCTCGAAACCCCCTTTATATTTGCCTGGACCCTTCGAGATGATGCCCGGGGCGAAGCTCTAATGGAAGCCTTTCCTGAGCGCGCCTTGTACCATTACTTTCCAGGTGAACCGGGGCTTTTCACTAGTCTGCCCAATGAACCTTAACAGAAGGGAGATTGGAATAAGGGATAGCCGGGGTTTTCCTAACCCCGGCTATCCCTTATTCCAGTAGTTGTGGTTCGATGGCTGCCAATCGAAAGGGTCGAATTAGAGCTAAGATGGGAGGAATAATTAGCAAAGTGACCCCGATGATATGGCCCAAGAGATGATTCTTCAAGAGAATTGGAAACCAGACTCGGACGGTCTCGAAATAGGGAATTGCCAAAAGCGCAGTAATGGAAAAGGCGATCCCGGTTATCAAGGGTCGTGGTTTAGGGAGTAAAACAGATCCTAATGGCAAGAACCACAGCAAATACCAGGCATGGAAGGTCGGGGCCGCCAAAAGCACATAGAAGAAAAGCAGGTAATAGCTACCGAAAATCGGACCTGATATCGATTGATCACGCTTAGTCAATATTCTCCAGATGAAATACAAGAAAATTGAGCTACATATGGCGAAAAGCAGCCCCCGAGCCAGATCGAAGGCTGGATTGGTTCCCAAGGTATTCTTTAAACTCAGCACCAATAGGGCCATCAACGAGCGGCCTGCACCCAAGTTAGCTGTAAGTACAGCCCAATTATCTGCGCCGGGCCAAAGCGGTAGCATCCCAAGAAGTAACAATAGGGATATCACTCCTCCGTAGCCCAGCAATCTAAGACCGCGTTGGTACCATTTGCCTTTCTGCATTGCGATCCCCAGCAGGAAGAAAGGCAGGACTGCGATGGTTACAAACTTTACTAGAATTGAGGCTGCCATGAAGACACAAAATGATAGATTTGCAAAAGGAACACGGTTCCTATATGGAACTGTGTTCTGTAATTTAAAATACGCCCAGATTGCCCCCAATAGGAAGAAGGCCATCACAATATCGTTGTGACCGTTCTGAGCGCTCTCAAATAGTACTAGAGGATTCCAGGCGAAGGCAATCAATCCAACCCGCGCCCAATCAGGCCGCCGATCTCTCAGTATCAGAATAATTAGCCAGATACAGCCCAGGTAGGATAAGACAGCAATCCCTTTCAATGCGAATAAATGCCCTAGAAAATGCCCCCGCACCAGATAGAAGGCACCTAAGGAAAGCCACTCCCACACCGGACCATAAGGAGAGGGGGCGTCCAGCCATTCTCCTGCCAGGCCCAACCATGGATCGGTGGCTGGCAACATTTCGGGCGCGGTTGCCAAGGGCTGCAAATCGTAAAGGGCCCATCCTCGCGTACGGATAGCATAGATGAAAATGTCGATGGCAGTCTGAGGATAAGAAAAGACCAGGATCAGCGCGAAAAATGCGCTGGTAATAAATATCGTATGGATACTTAGATTCAACTGGCCTTGGGCAATCCTCTTGAGGGTCCAGATATAGATGCCAAAAAGGATGCTTATACCGATGATATAAGCCAAAAATCCAGGAAGGGAGTAATCGGTCAGTTTTGTGTAGTCTAAGGGAGGAATGAAGTTATAGTACTTTGCCAGGGGAAATGTAAATGAAAAAACTGAATAAATCGCCCCACTTAGGACGATGCCCACAACCAAACGAGATTTATTCGTGCGCAAATCATCTCGGTTGATCATGGTAAACCATCTGGAAGAGTCAGGATGCGCGCGCCAGCGCGGTCAGGGCCAACACGATGATCCCCAGCACAAGGTTGATTCGGAGTAATAGCCATTCCCGTTTTTGGAGCGCTGCGCTTTCAGGCACATCTTCTCCGTGCACCTGACGCATAGCTGCCCGCCGCATGGCTGGTATGATCCCCCAGGTGATATAACCGCTTGTAAGCACCATTAGCCCAAAGACAATGTGTTTGACCAGAATAGCCCATCCCCAGGGGTTATTGACTGCCAGAAATCCCTCATAGTTTGGGTTGGCACTCATCTGCAGCATGCCACTACCCAACAGAACGATCACACTAAACCAAGCTAAGGGGTCCAGACGCCGTTGAAGGTTTTCCAGGAAGATAGCATAGGTATTTTTGTTCAGCGTTTTTTGGGCCGCAGGGATGACGATTAATGTCAAGATAGCAAGGCCACCGATCCAAATGACGGTGGCCAGCATGTGTATCCAATATGCGAGGGTAAGTGCCCAGGTGGGAGTATCCATCTGTTACAGCGTTCTTTACTTATTCACATTTATTCTGGGCGTTAGCGATCTTTTCCTGGTAAGCGGCATTGCCTGTATATTGAAACGCTTTATCCCAAACCCAGACTGCATCACAATAAAGCCCCTCAAGCTCCAGGAAATCTGCATAGTTGATCAAGGCATCGACGTATCGTTGGGCGGCATTATAGCCCGTGCCATCATGCAGGTTGGGCGTCATAGCCGATAATTGCTCGAAATAATTCACCGCTTGTGCCCAATCTACTTCCCAAAAGCTGGCCCCAGTGATGTAAAGGCGCGCCCAAGAACGGTAGCTGTCAGCTTCAGCATCCAGGATGCCGAAACTTTCGGCTAGGGCGAGATCATATATTCCCCCTTCCAAATTCCCTAAACTGATCTTTTGGATTCCGCGCTGCCGCAAGGACATATAGATCATGCCGTCGATATCTAGCGGTCTGTAGTCAGGGTTTTTCTTGCGCAGCATTTCCAGGGTTTCGATGGCCAGGCTCCATTCTTTGCCAGCCACATAGCTTTCTGCTTGGACGAACATATCCTCTTCGGCACGCGTGTCCGGCGTTGGGGTTGGCTCGATGGCAGTTGGCTGCGGGACGGGGGTCGGAACCGCGGTGGCATTGAGAGCCAAGAGTACTTCAGCTAATCGGTCGGTTACCCCTGGGTACATGGGGTCCAGTCCGATGACGTATTCAAAGCGTTGGCGCGCCACTTCATGGCGTCCAGCTTCCATATCGAGAACTCCCAGTTCATATTGTTCGGCAACAGCGACAGCAAGCCTAAAATCCTCTTCTCTGGTTCTTTTGCTGATGCCGTTTTGATAACCCAGGAATCCACCTACTCCAAGAACGAGGATTAACCCAAGGACCAGCAACCCTCCTCGCCGTAGCCAGGGGCGCCCCTTTTTCTTTTTGGGTTGGGACGCGTCTTCAACGTTGTCAATCCGAATGGGTGCAGTATCCCCTTCAACCAAAGGGTCAATTTGTGTAGGTTGTGTTTCATTGATTTGGTCATTCATGGCGGGCTAATTCTAATTCGGAAAGAGTAAAACGTAAAGCACAAGGGATTTCCAGAGGTATAATTTTAGTATGACAGAATTCCGATTTTTTCACCCAATTACTGTGCGCTATGGCGATTTGGATCCCCAAGGGCACGTCAACAATGCCCGCTATCTCACTTATATGGAACAAACCCGAATTGCGTATGTTAAGCATTTGGGACTTTGGGATGGAGGTTCATTCTTAGATCTTGGGATGATCATGGCTGATGCCCACGTCAATTTTCGAGCACCGATCATGTGGGGGCAGCCCGTGCGGGTAGGTATGCGAATCTCGCGTCTGGGAACCAAAAGTTTGGACAGTTTCCATCTGATTGAAGATAGCGAGACGGGCCAGATTCTGGCTGATGGCAGAATTGTGCTGGTGGCATTTGATTATTACACATCCAGCACGATACCCATTCCTGATGATTGGCGCCAAGCGATTGAAGAATTTGAAGGCCTGGCGGTCCCCAACCAAATCAATTATGAAAAAACTAGCTGAGATCGATTCCCACTACATGCTCGATTTCCTCATGGGTTTGTTGGAGATCCCCAGCCCTACAGGATTCACCCAGGCAGCGATTGATTACGTTGAACAAGCTGTTAGAGAATTTCCGTTTTTAGAGATTTCGCGCACCCGAAAGGGAGGGCTGATTGCGATCTGGCCCGGTGAGGCCTCTGATAAACCCCGAGGATTAACTGCCCATGTAGATACGCTGGGCGCAATGGTCAAAGAGATCAAATCCAACGGTCGCCTCAAACTGACTAAGATTGGCGGCTTTCCCTGGAATACCGTTGAGGGCGAGGGTTGCACTGTGTTTTCCAGGGAAAGTGGGGAAGTTCGCGGCTCGCTCTTACTGAAAATGGCGTCCGTGCATGTATTTGGCAAAAAAGTGGGTGAGACAGCGAGAGATGACGACAATGTCGAAGTGCGTCTGGATGTGCGCACCACATCCGACGCTGAAACCCGCGCTTTGGGAATCGAAGTGGGGGATTTTGTGGCTTTCGACCCACGTGTTGAAATGAACAATGGATTCGTGCGCTCCCGTCATTTGGATGACAAAGCCTGTGTTGCCAATATCCTGGCTGCGGTGAAAGCTATTGACGCGGCCAGGCTAAAGCCTGTCCAAACTACCATCATCTTGATTAGCAACTATGAGGAAGTTGGCCATGGTGCGGCGACGGGATTTCCCCCAGAAATGACCGAGCTGGTCGCGGTTGACATGGCTGCAGTTGGCAAGGGGCAAACCTCTGATGAATTCCACGCTACCTTGTGCGTGAAAGATTCAGGTGGACCTTACCATCATGGCTTGAATCAGAAACTGCGCAATCTGGCTGACGAATATGAGATCCCTTACAAAGTAGATATTTACCCTTACTACGGCTCCGACGGCGAATCTTTCTGGCGGGCTGGTGGCGATGTGGCCGTCTCGCTGATTGGCCCGGGTGTGGATGCATCCCACAATTACGAGCGCACTCACACGGACGCGCTCGAAGCCACGACGAAATGGATTATGGCATACTTACTGAGTGATTGATTTGAAGATCGATACCACCCTCCCCCCAATATTTCTCAATAAAGTTCCAGATCTGGCCCGGGCTGTCGAAGCCATGGGCTTCGATGGCATTTGGACCACGGAGACCCAGCACGATCCTTTCTTGCCCGGGCCACTTATTGCGGAGCATACTAAGGCTTTGCAATTTGGAACTGCCGTGGCTATTAGCTTTGCTCGTAGTCCAGCGACGATGGCGTACACTGCCTGGGATTTGGCGCAAGCCTCCCAAGGGCGATTCATCCTTGGGTTGGGTACCCAGGTCAAAGGGCACATCGAGCGCCGCTTTGGCATGGCCTGGCCAGAATCAGTCGTTGGGAAACTGCGAGAGCAGATCGACGCGATTCGAGCATTTTGGAATACCTGGCAAACTGGAGAGCGTCTCAATTTCCGTGGTGATCATTACAAGCTCACTCTGATGTCGCCCTTTTTCAATCCAGGCCCCAATCAATATCCTGATATTCCCATTTTTATCGCAGGGGTCAACACAGGTTTGGCTCGACTGGCTGGGGAAGCCGCTGATGGGTTCCACGTCCATCCGCTCAATTCACCACAATATCTTCGCGAAGTCATTATCCCCGCTATCGAAGAGGGTGCAAATCAATCTGGACGTAGTCGATCTGATGTCGCTGTATCAGTATCAGCTTTTGTGGTTTCCACGCCTGAAGAAGAGCAGTTCATGCGTCAGCAGATTTCGTTCTATGCTTCCACACCCTCATATCGCAAGGTGTTCGCCTTGCACGGTTGGGAGGACGTTGCTGAGCAACTCTCCAAGCAGGCGGCGCGCGGAAAATGGGGCGAGATGCCCGATCTGATTAATGATGAGATCCTGTCCACTTTTGCGGTGGTTGCTGATCCCCAAGATGTGCCCTATGCTCTAAGAGAGCGCTACCAAGGATTGGCCGATCGGCTGGGATTGTACATTCCATTCAGACCTGGAGAAAGAGACGATTTCTGGCGTCATCTGATCAAGGAGATAGCCTGAAATATGTGCTCGGATGATCAAGGTGATGTCTTCACAGAACAACGAGAGCGCATGGTGCGGGAACAGATTGAGCGTAGGGGCATCCGAACCCCAATCGTACTGGATGCAATGCGCACGATCCCCCGGCATTTGTTTGTTCTCCCTGATCAGCAAACCTTCGCCTATACCGATGGTGCTATGCGCATCGGTCACGGGCAGACGATTTCCCAACCCTACATTGTCGCCTTGATGACCGATTTGCTCAACCTTGTAGGTGATGAGAAAATATTAGAGATTGGTACTGGATCAGGGTATCAAGCTGCAGTCCTGGCACATATTGCCAAAGACGTACACACCATTGAACGTCATAAACCCCTCTCTCAAAATGCAACATTGGTATTAGAAGAGTTAGGGATGGAGAATGTCCATCTTCATGTGGGAGACGGCACCTTAGGATTACCGGATCATGCACCTTTTCAGGGGATTATGGTCACTGCGGCAGCCCCCAAGGTGCCCCCAACTCTCTTGGAGCAGCTTGATGATGGGGGACGATTAGTGCTCCCAGTTGGACGCCGTTTCAGTCAGGTATTGGAAGTCTGGCAGCGAGTCGATGATGAATATAAACAGGAAGATGTTACTGCTGTTGCTTTTGTGCCTCTGATTGGTGAGGATGGGTGGTCGGAAGGATCGGGGGATAGATCTCTTCTATGGTGAGAAGAATACAAAAAGAACCCTGTGGGATCCACTCCCACAGGGTTCTTTTTGTTATACCCAGCTCAATGTTACGAGCACCATTGGGCGACTTTTGGTTTCGTTGTAAAGGAACGAACGCAATGTTTGGACAACATTATCGTGGATATTGCCGTTACTGTTTTCAACTGCTTCAACGGCACGCTGGGTGGCCGATTCTAGCAAATCGTCTGCGCCATGTTTGTAAATAAAACCGCGAGTTATGATTTCAGGAATTTCGATCAAGCGGCCTCCCTGGTCCAGCACCAGACTCACCAGTACCACACCGTCACGAGCCAAGGCTTCGCGTTCGCGTACCACACTGGGGCCTACATCACCGACACGAGCGCCATCGACGAAGATGTACCCCCCAGGAACGCGCTCGCCCAGAGTCAGGTCGCCGTCCCGGAATTCGATAATCTGACCATTTTCAACAATCTGAATCTTTTCCTCAGGCATTCCAGCCTCTTGAGCGATCACAGCATGCTGACGTAGATGGCGCAATTCCCCGTGGATGGGGATCAAGTATTCAGGCTTGACCAAATGGATCATCAGCGCCATTTCATCTTGGCTGGCGTGCCCTGAAACATGCACAGGTGCCAGAGGTTCGTAGATCACATTAGCCCCACGCCGGAAAAGGCGGTTGATCGTGCGATAGATTGTCTCTTCATTGCCAGGAATGGGATGTGATGAGAGCACAATGGTATCTCCCTCTTTGACACTGAAGCGCCGGTTTGTGCCTGTTGATAACCTGCCCATGATTGAGGAAGGTTCTCCTTGCGAGCCGGTGCACATCAACACAACCTCATCATCGCGCATGTTCAGCGCCTGATCCAGGCTGACGAGAGTATCGTTGGGGACGTTCAAATAGCCCAGCTTCATGGCCATCTTCGAATTTTCTGTCATGCTGTAGCCCACAAAGGCTAGTTTGCGCCCATGACGTTCAGCAGCGTCTGCGACTTGCTGCATGCGTGAGATCAGAGAGGCAAAGCTAGCGACAATGATGCGCCCAGGAGCCTCACCAAAGACATCATCGAATGCCGGATCGATCATTCTTTCTGATGGGGTCCAGCCAGGTTTGTCGGCATTTGTAGAGTCAGCTAAAAGAGCTAGAACGCCGCGACTGGAAAACTCAGCTAATTTTGCAAAATCTGTAGGCCATCCATCCACTGGGGTAGGATCGAATTTGTAGTCCGCGGTATGTACAACCAAGCCAGCCGGGGTTGTGATTCCTAGTCCAACGGCATCTGGGACAGAGTGGCAGACATGGAAAAACTCCACCTGGAAGGGGCCGATATTTACAGAGTCGCCTGCCTGGATGGTATTCAAATCTGCTTTCCCCAGTAACCCACCTCGAGCGAGTTTTACCTCGAGAAGACCTCTTGTGAGAGGTGTTGCATAGATAGGCGCATTGACCTTCTCCAGGACGTGATGAATTGCGCCTGTGTGGTCCTCATGCCCATGTGTTATTACAATCCCGCGGATCTTGTCGCGGTAGGGTAATAAATAATCAAAATCTGGGATGATATAGTCAATCCCAAGCATATCGTTGTCAGGGAACATGATCCCAGTATCTACAACGAGAATTTCCTCATTGTATTCATATACCATCATGTTTTTCCCAACTTCCCCTAAGCCTCCCAGGGGAATAATCCGTAGTTTATTATTCATAGTTTTACCTTTCATTACCACCCCAGGTACCTTGGTTGGAATCAAAGAAGAATTCTTCCCCTACGATGTAATGCAATCTCACGCCTACCGCGTCAATAAAGTTTTCTTATTTAGTGATGGATCAAAAAATAGGTTCACCAATTAACGCCTGGGCACAAGACAACAAACCCAACCGTTGATTTTTGGAGTAGCAATATTTAGTTTTAATTTCAACCCTCAATACTTAGAGGGATAGTATCAATTTAGTTGCAGTGAATTTTCATGCACTGCGCGTGGGTAATAGCTCTATTCACAAAAATTCCCGGTCGCGGATGATCCGGCCGGGCCCATCGATTACATCCAATTGTATTACCAACCGCCAGAATTTTAGCATGGGGGTGAAAATTTGTCAAAGTAGCAATTGGATAAAAATCAAGATATTTCAGGCTGGATATGAATTAGTGTTTCAATATTGCCCACTGTCCAAACATCTTGTGTAACCAAACCGAAGAGATTCATTTTGGATGAATATTTGAATTGCATTGCATAATAGTGTATAAATGGTATAGTCGAATTGTTATTTGGGCTGTTCATTGTCTTGTGGAATTGCTTGCATTGATCCCCAAGGATTCAAACATATAATGAATATTTCAGTCAACCGCGCAAAAATCGTTGTCCCTAGACGTCGTTCCAACTTGCTCAACCGAAAGCGTCTGCTTGATATGCTTACTGACATATTGGACTACAGATTAACACTTGTATCCGCACCAGCGGGCTACGGAAAAACCTCGCTTCTGATTGACTTTGCTCATCAAGATGAATACCCCATCTGTTGGTATGCTTTAGAAGCAGTAGATCAAGATCTTCAACGATTTCTAGCCCACTTCATCTCTGCCATCCAACAACAGTTCCCAGTTTTTGGAAATAATTCAATGGCCGTTATCAAGAGCATATGGAAAACTGACCTGGATGCAAATCATCTCATTACCACCATTGTGAATGAAATCTACGAACATATCTCTGAGCATTTCGTGATGATTTTAGATGATTATCATCTGGTAGATAGCAGCGAAGAGATCAACCATTTCATGAATCATTTTGTTCAGGGTGTGGACGAAAATTGTCATCTCATTATTGCTTCACGCAATAAGGTGGACTTGAAAGATTTGCCCCTAATGGTTGGGCGTTCTCAGATCAAGGGTTTGTATTTCGAAGATTTGGCATTCCAAGCTGAGGAAATTCAAACCCTGTTACAAATGAATTATCATCAATCACCATCCGAAGAAGAGATAGAGGCTTTGTATCTCCAGACTGAAGGCTGGATCACAGCACTGCTGTTATCAGCAGAGTCGGTCAGATATGGGATGGCCGATCAGGTTAGGGTAGCAAATGTTTCTGGAGTTGGACTTTATGATTATCTGGCACAGCAGGTATTGGAACAACAGCCATTAAATATTCAGGATTTTCTCCTTAAAACTTCACTTCTGGATGAATTCAATGCTGAATTATGTGCAGAAATGTTTGGGGATGCTCCTGAAGGTCAAAGCTGGTCTGAATTGATCACTACAGTAGTTCAAAATAACCTCTTCGTCCAACATGTCGATGATGGTGGCACCTGGCTGCGATATCATCATCTATTCAGAGATTTCTTGCAGGAGTTGCATGAGGATCAGCAACCTGATCTGGTTCAGGACATCTTGATGCGCCTTATCAATGTTTATAGTTTGCAGCAGGAATGGGAAAAAGCCTATACGATTTGCCAGCGCCTGGATGATGAAGATGTCACTTTAGATTTCATCACAAGAGCTGGTCTTCCCCTATTGCGAAATGGTAGATATTCTATACTAGCAAAGTGGATTGATGCTTTGCTATCAGAAAATTTGGTTGTAAGCCCGGTATTACAAGCTTTACGAGGCGCTACTGCCCTGCACCTTGGGGAAGTTGAGAAGGGGTTGTACATGCTCAACCAGGCTGAAGTGTATCTTCAAAATAATTTCTCTACCGTACATTAACAACGGGTTCTAAGGGTTGAAACCAAAAGATTGGT
>CAYWIC010000111.1:0-5017 GCA_964458115.1 uncultured Anaerolineales bacterium
ACTTTTGCTGTTTTGAGGAGGGTCTAGCACCCTTTTTGCAGTAGAGTCTCATGTGCCACCCATACTCCGATCAAAACCACTCGGAATGTACCTGCCGGTAGATCTCAGATTCTAAACCTTTAATAGAGTAGCAATATTATACAATATTTTTGGGTATAATTTATCTGTTTAGGGGATATTTGAGGATATTTTGGCGGGATTAGAACTTACGCAGTTCAGCGAGGAAATTGTTGGGAATAGGGGGGTGGGGGCAAGGTCCTTACCTCCCAGTTTCCAACAAACAACTCTTCAAGTGGATAACTCCAAAGGGAAATAATTTAACTGCTCTTTCCTAACATCAACATGATATCCGCAGGGGGTCTGCCAATGCGTAACAACTGAGCCATGGACTTCATTGGCTCATCGATGTGGTTGAAGAAAGCTCTATAGCCCTGACATAGATAGTTCAACCCCTCATCGCCATCGGGCGTACGACGGATGCGGTTCTTGGGACACCCGCCGTTGCAGATGAAGCGCACCTCACATTCTCGGCAGTAACGCGGCAAGGTTTCGCGCTTGGCAATTCCAAAATCGGCCTGATTTTCGGAAGTGACCAGATCGACCAAATTCTCTTTTGAAATATTCCCCAGAAAATAGCGCGGCTCCACATAATGGTCGCAGGAGTACAGGTCACCGTTGTGTTCCATTGCCAACGCCAGACCGCAGGTCTCTTCGAAGATGCACAAGCCTGCCCGCTGGCCGTACCATACTCCCAGGGCAACATCGAAGATTTGCACGAACACGCCCCCCACATCTCGTTGGACCCACTCATCGAACACGCTGATCAGGAATTTACCGTATCCCTGGCCACTGACAGATCTTTTGGTAACCTGATAGCCTTCCTGGTGGCCCGTCTGGTTTTTCCGCTCGACAATGGGGATGAACTGGATGAACTGTGTGCCGACAACGTCACGTATGAACTGGTACACTTCCAATGGATGATCCATATTCCCAGCATGAACAGTAGTGAGGATGTTGAATTCCACCTGGTGTTCTTTCAGAAGATCCAGTCCACCCATTACGCGTTCGAACGAACCTTGACCGCCCTTGTCCAGTCTGTACTTGTCATGTAAATGTCTAGGTCCATCCAGACTAAGACCGACGAGGAAATTGTGTTCCTTAAAGAAGCCAGCCCATTCATCATCCAGCATTATGCCGTTGGTTTGAATTGCATTCAGGATTTTCATCCCAGGCTTCTGAAATTTTTTCTGTAAATCAACTGCTTTCTCGAAGAATTCCAATCCCATCAGGGTTGGTTCGCCGCCTTGCCAGGCAAAGGTCACTTCAGGGACGCGTTGAGCCTCGATGTACTGGCTTGTATAGGACTCCAATACATCATCACTCATGCGCAGGTCGCTCTCTGGGTATAGCGCTTCTTTCTTCAGGAAATAGCAATACTTACAATCCAGGTTGCAGACCGCGCCTCGCGGTTTGGTCATCACGTGGAAGGCAGGTGGGGGTGCGCTCATTGCAAAAACAGAAAAAGAATAGCGGGATGCTCATGCCCCGCTATTCTTTTTGCTTACCCACGCCAATCGTGTGGCTGATCGGGTTTGTTGTCCAGGATTGCTTCAATGCGTTCCATTACATCGGGAGTCAGTTGTTCGACTACATCGATGGCTTTCATATTATCAACCACCTGCTCGACTTTAGAAGCGCCGGTTATGGTCGTGCTGACGTTGGGATTCTTCAATGTCCAGGCCAAGGCCAATTGAGCCATGCTGCAACCCAACTCGTCGGCGATGGGCATTAGCTTGCCGACTTTTTCGACATTCTTTTGGGCCTCTTCATCCTCAAAACGGCTCCGCAAGAATTCGTATCCCTCGAGCGATGCGCGCGTCCCTTTGATCATGCCCTGGTTGTATTTCCCGGTCAGCAATCCGCTGGCCAACGGGCTCCAAATGGTAGTGCCCAGGCCGAGCTCTTCATAGAGGGGTGCATATTCCACTTCGAAGCGATCCCGGTGGAACATATGGTATTGGGGTTGTTCCATCAGGGGGGGGATAAGATGCTCTCGTCGGGCAATGGCGTACGCTTCCATAATCTCTTGGGCGCTCCATTCGCTGGTGCCCCAATAAAAGGCTTTGCCTTGATCGATGATATGGTTGAAAGCACGCACAGTTTCTTCCATGGGGGTGTGGAAGTCAGAACGATGAGCGAAGACCAGATCCACATAATCCAACTGCAATCGAGATAATGATGCGTCTATTCCTTCGACGATGTGTTTGCGGGAGAGGCCGCGATCGTTGGGGCCTTTGCCGCCCCAGAAGATCTTTGTCGAGATCACCAGGTCGGAGCGTTGCCAGCCCGCCCTTTTGATAACAACTCCCATCAATTTTTCAGCTTCACCGCCAGCGTACGCTTCAGCATTGTCGAAAAAGTTAACCCCAGCCTCGAAAGCTGTGTTCATCAACTCGAACGCCAGATCTTCATTGGCCTGGTTACCGAAGGTAACCCATGAGCCAAACGAGAGCGCTGAAACTTTTAATCCAGATTTTCCAAGATAACGATATTCCATTCCATCCTCCTTTGGATGAGTTTTATCCTTAGGACTTACGCAGTTCAGCGAGCAATCTGCTTCAAGTGCCTAACTCCTAATCCTTTAGATGTTTACCTCATTGAAAGGTTACGTTTTTAAAGCGATTTTATTCTGGCCTTCGGCCCAAAGTTCAGGGGTGGCAGCTGCTAAAATGGGGAAACTCTTCCCTGAGTAATCAATCCCTGGAGAGAGTGGAAAGATGGGCTGACCATCTAAAACCTCGATCACACCACCGGCCTCCCTCGTTACCAACCAACTTGCTGCGAAATCCCAAACCTTAGGCGTCACTTCGAATGAAAGCACTGCGCTGCCGCGGGCTACAGTCGTTAATCCATAGGCCGCGGATCCCAAGATACGAGTTTTATAGCGGATTTTGATATCATATTGTCGATGAGAGCGAGAACAACAGGCAAAAAATGTGAAAGGTTGATTGACATCTGGGGCCTTCGCGTGCAGCCGTTCTCCATTGAGATATGCGCCTTCACCGCGCTGTGCTGTGAACAATTCTCCTAAGAGGGGGAAATAGAGTGCTGCGGTTTCTGGCACTCCATGGATCAACCGGGCAATTGCGACTCCCCAATAATGCAATCCCAGGCTGAAATTGGTCGTTCCATCTAAAGGATCGACGATCCAAACAGCATCTTTCCCTTGCGGATAAGTGGTATCTGCTTCTTCAGTGAGCAGGCCGTCATCTGGGAATTGAGCGTGGATGCTCTCACGGATGAATTTGTCAGCAGCCAGGTCTGCCTCAGTGACCGCTGTGCGATCATCTTTTATGAATGTTTTGATGCCATCTGGTTGATAGAATTCTAGGAGCAGTTCCCCAGTTTTTTGGGCTAGCTGGGAAGCAAAGTTCAGTACTTTAGTCATGAACGCGGAGTATACCATGATCTATTTTATAGGGTCCCTAGATTGTGGTACTGGCTCTCTGGATAGTCCCCCGGCAATGTCTGGAGAGCCGTCCAATTTGCCCATAATTGCTCCAAATATCGTGATATACTTTTTTCGAGGAGCCAGAAGAATGCCACGATATCGGGTTGTACATCGCGACACAGGTGAAATATGGGAGGTCGAAGCGCAAGCTGCTGACGACGCCCGTAGAGTGATCGGTTGGGAATTGGGTACTTGTCGGGTGATCCTTTTATCTACGGGTCCCTTTGCAGTTATCGAGCCGCCTAAAGTTGCTACTCAAATTACACCGCCAATACCAGGAACAGGATATATTTGCCGGGATTGTAATGTGACCTTGTCACGCAGCGAAAATCGGCTGTGGTGGTTTTGCCCCTCCTGTGAACTTCTTTATCATTCTGAGGAAAAACAATATTATCGCGAGGATGAGCTGTAAATCAAACTGATCTTATGTCGATGACGGGCAAATAGGCGGTAGGCAGGTTCAGCGAGCCAGGCCAAGGGCGGAATCGAAAGTATTTTTCCAACAACCCTCCAAAATCCAGGTAATGATTGCATCACCTCGAAAACAGCACGCGCTCCTCGGGTGTGGAATCCGTCTTCGGATATCGCAAAGAGTGCTTGGCTGGCTTGTTGTTGCGTTAAACCCGCAGCATTTTCGGAGAAGCTCTCTGCCTGATAGGGGATAAACTGGAGGGGTTCTGGTGAATTCTTGGATTCAGCAAACTGCTTCAGCGATAAACACACCGGACAGTCCCCATCGTATATGATCTTCATTCGTTTTGACCCCAGGGTTGGATAAAATCTTCCAGTTCGACACCCAAAGATTCCGCGACGCGGTTGATATAGTTGAAGTACCCGATTACCTGTACGGCATCGTGGATGGCGCGGTCATCCAACCCATGAGCGCGCAGTGTGTCGAGATCTGCTGGATTCATCTTGTCGATATCGTGCGTGAGCTTGGCGGCGAACTGGCATAAAGCTCGGTCTTGGGTGCCGAGCTGCGCTGTACGCCAATCGTTCGCCAGCGCATGGACGAATGCATCCGCCTGCTCGGGGTCGGAAATGATCTTGCCGACCTCTTCACGGAGGTCGTGCGCGTGCGATTGTCGTCAGTAGCGGCAGCCGTTCTCGTCAGATACAACGACAGCCAACATCTCTCGCTGCACTCTCGTTAGTGGAGAGTCTCCCATCATCAACGATTGGTAGAAGCGCATGCTGTCTTTCAACACGAGCGGGTTGAGGCTCATAATGTGCACGATGTGCCAAACGCGACCAGCTCGTTTGATGGCGGCGTCAAACTGACGTTTTAGCAATCCAGTGGCTTCTGCGAGGGGGATCTGTTTTATCCAAGGCATGCAATACTACAGACAACCAATTACCAGAAAACTTTACCTTTCCCTACTCATAGAAATGTTTAGGGTGACGCAGTTCAGCGAGAAAATGACTGGGAATAGGGGGTGGGGGGGGAGGCCCCACCCCCCAAAGCCCATCAAAAACGAGTGAAAGTCGTAAAGACATTTTTTAAAT
>CAYWIC010000111.1:5027-18007 GCA_964458115.1 uncultured Anaerolineales bacterium
GGTGACGCTTTTCAGTGATAATCTCCCTGGAAATCGGGGGGGGGGGCGTCGCCCCCACCCCCTATTCCCAGTCAAATCCGCTTCAAGTGCGTAACTCCTTTTGTTAAATTTTAATTTGGCTCTCAAATTGTACAGCGCTAGGTTCACAAAAATGTACCAAGGGTATCACCAATAAGGTTTGATGATTGGGGACTCTAAATATACATTGGCGGCAGCCTCAACGCTAATTTCCCCGTCGAGCACGGAGTTCATATAACGGCTCATCCATTGGTAAAGCTGGGAAAGAGAATGCTCCAACTCAAGGCGGATCAATTTCGCCAGGGGGCCGGCGTCCTCGACGAAGCCCGTTTCAACGTAATCTTGTTTGGTTTGTTCAATATCATAGTGCAGCCGGATGATCTTGCCCCCCCACTTCCCATTTTGACACTCGATTTGAGCATAGGCCGCGCGCGCATCCCCATCGAAGGGAAGACCCACGGAACCCGCATTGACCACTAGTGTCTGTTCGACTTGTCGGACCAATGGCCGGTGTGTGTGACCTACGGCCAATACCGCGGGGGGTGGGTTGATCAACTTCTTCAAGGTTTGATCTGCCATTTCAGGATAAATGCCATGCCGGTTGCTGCGCATGGATGCGTGTACTCCCCGAAATTCGCCAGACCCACTATTTTCGTGGCTGAATTTCTCGGGCATTGCTTCTAGCGCCTTTGTATCACATCCCAGTTGTTCATATGTCCAAAAACTGTAGTGGAACAATTCATAAAGCGGCCCTTCTCGAGGGGCATCGGGTTGTGAATAGACAATGACATAATCTTCGTGATTGCCGCGGATGGCACACCACCCCTCCTTTCGGGATTTCTCTTGAACGAATTCTAAACACTCGATAGGCCGCGGTCCGCGATTGACTGTATCACCCGCTACGAAAACGAGATCAGGGTTCCAAGTTTGGACGTGCTCTGCAACCTCTAGCAGCGCCGGATAATTTGCATGGATATCGGCGAGTACGGCGACTTTCATCAATCGGTTCTCATTTCGATTTATTGATGATGGAAATATAATCTTGGGTGACGGTTCTATCGATATCGGCTCCCAGGTAGGCAATCAGTTGCTCTGCGGCTTCAGCTTTATTCTCGGCATCCCGCTGGCTCCAAGTACGGCTTTTGACTTCCACAAACGTCCCCAGGTCTGGCTGGTCGATACGGTCCAGGTTGATGTAGAATTCGGTGCCCTTGAAAAGAACTCTCCACCTCAGGCGGTCCTTCTCAATGAAGGTTTCACTTTTGGGATTGAAGTATTCTCGGTAGAAGCGCAAGCTGTGCGTTGCGGGCGCAATAAAGCGGCTGCGTGAAAGGAGCACATCGCTGGGGAAATGCCGTTCGCGGGTTCTACCAATCATTGTCAACCGGTAGCGAACTTTCGAACATTCTCCGCTCGCATCGATGAATTCATCTTCTCGATAGCGCAACTCGCCTTGGGAGGGATCATCGAAATGGAAATAGGTGTCATATTCGTGGTAATGACGGCGATACAGGACTTCCAGATCTGATTCCTCTATTCTTTCAATAATTGCCTCTGGATTGTTCACATTCACCTTGACCTGGACTTCGAAGCTCTCCTGCTCTAAAGCGCCGCCAATTGCGATCAACTTGGAGAGCACAGACTGTTCTCTCTGGACCAAGAAGGCATCGATCTGTTTGGCATAGTCACTGGCGCGCTGGAGGAGATCCTCTTCGGTTACGGTCAGCAGTTCCTGTTCACGCATCAACCATTGGCCATTGACCATAACGTCCGTGACATCACTGGCCTTCGAAGCATACACCAATTGAGCATAGACCCCCTCGGGATCACGCCTGAAGCGAGGTGCATTGTGCAGCGGAGAGATATCGACCAGGATCAAATCGGCTCGCTTCCCAGGTTCTAGAGAGCCGGTGATGTCTCCCATGTGTAGGGCTTTGGCTCCAATCCGTGTAGCCATTGCCAAGGCTGTTTTCGCAGGAACGGTTGTTGGATCTCCGGTTGATCCTTTGGCAACCAGTGCAGCTAAGCGAACTTCTTCGAACATGTCGAGGTCGTTATTTGAGGCGGGTCCATCTGTACCAATGCCCACATCGAGGTTGTGCTCCAACATTTCAGTTATGGGCGCAAAACCTGATGCCAATTTCAAATTCGAGGAAGGGTTGTGAGCTACGCCGGCTCCATGTTTGTGAAGGGTGTGGATTTCGCCAATATCAACATGCACACAGTGCGCAGCCAGCACCTTTGCGGAGAAAAGATTGTGTTCCTCGACGTAAGGAATGACTGTCATTCCGTGCTCTTCCTGGGAATTTTCAACTTCTATCAAAGTCTCTGCTAAATGGGTGTGCAAAGGTACACCATTTGTCGATGCAATCTCGGCCGTTGCTTGCAGGATATCCTCGGTACAGGTGTAAGGTGCATGGGGAGCTACCGATGGGACGATAAGCGGATGTCCTTTCCAACGTTGGATGAAATCTTGAGAGGCTTCCAAAGCTTGCTCGTAGGAATCTGCGTCTGGGGAGGGGAATTTGAGCACGGTTTGTGAGCACAGAGCCCTCATGCCGATCTCGGCCGTCGCTTTGGCAGCCTCCTCTTCAAAGTAATACATATCGGCAAAACAGGTTACCCCAGAGCGAATAAACTCTATACATGCTAATGATGTTCCCAAATGGACGAACTCTGGAGAGACGAATTCTCTCTCTACTGGCATCATGAATCCCAGCAGCCAGACATCCAGGCGCAAATCGTCAGCCAGGCCGCGCAGTAACGTCATGGCAGCATGAGTATGCGCGTTGACCAGTCCGGGCATGAGCACCTTGCCCCCACAATCGACGGTCTCTTTGGCCGAATACTGCTTTATGAGCTCATTTTCTGGACCTGCCGCGACGATACTGTCACCATCCACAGCAACAGCACCAGGCTCATACTGGTGGAAATCCTCGTCCATCGTCAGGACGATGGCATTTGTTAATAGTCGATCAATGGATTTTGGCATAAAGATCCTTTTATTCTTGAAGTGAAAAATATGGAGTGATGAAAGTAAATGTCCAAAAATTGCACTTCACGTAGAAAGCTTACGTAAAAAATCTAAACTCAAATTGACAGTCCATAGAGGTGCCATTTGTGGTGGGCCTCCATAGGTCCTTTTGATCTGCTGCTCATCATCTGGTGAGATTACAACCAGGTGCATGGTTTGCTGTGATTCTCCGGGAACCAACATGACCCCTAAGCATACATCAGCCTGATGAGCCTGACAAGTGTTCTTTACTGCATGGCGAAGGTCTTCAGGAGAAGGAGGTGGCGAAAGGATTTCTCCGCCCACGAATGTATCCCCTTCACCCGCTAATCGGCGCAGTAGACGACCTCCCAGACTAGTCTCTACAGCGGCCAATTTCCACCCTTTTCCAGCCATGTGATCAAGCACGACGCCCTCTAACGTTTCCTGATCTGCACCATAGATCCAATGCCCGAGCCGTTCGTACAGTTGAGCTTCGACTTCACGAATTAATGAATCAGCCTCGGCTTCAGATTGGGCTTTGGCTGTGATGCGGATATCCACCTGGCCAGCATGGGCGGCCATCCCTACGGTGGGATTGCTCAATTCTTCCAAATCACCGATGCGCGCATCGATGGCTGATTCTCCTACCCCCGAAGTGTGGATCAAACGTGATTTTATGATCTCCCTGAGATCAAACCGCTCCCGCAAAAATGGCATGATCTTCTTGCGCATCAGGAATTCCATCTCGCGCGGCACGCCAGGCAAAGCTATGATCACATAACGATTCGATTCACAAATAAAAGCTGGAGCTGTCCCGACGTTATTCTCAACGGCCAGAGATCCCTGGGGAACATAAGCCTGCCGCTTATTGTTCTCCGTTGGGGTACGTCCATATCGTTGAAAGCGCTCCTGAATTTGTTCCCATAATTCAGACCGGAATTCCGTTTCAACACCTACTGCCAGGGCGATGGCTTCACGGGTGGGGTCATCCACAGTGGGGCCAAGACCACCGGTGGTGATAATGATATCGGCGCGCTGCATGCCCTCGCGAATGATCTGGGCGATGCGTTCGCGATTGTCTCCAACGGTAGAAGTGCGATATAAATCGACACCGGCATCGCGTAATGATTGGGCGATATAGCGGGTATTCGTATCTACAGTTTCACCGAGCAGCAATTCGGTTCCTATGGTTATGATTTCAGCAGTAGACATTCAGGCTCCATTAAGCGATTGTATGTTGAAATGTTATTTTTACCACTCTACTTCCTTACCCAATCCAAGCTTTTTGGCATTCGAGAGTGCTAACTGGGCGGCCATAGCGTCTTGGACGGCGACACCTACGGATTTGAAGAAAGTAATTTGATCGGAACTTTCACGGCCTGGGGCATTGCCGTTGACCACATGTCCCAGTTCAGTGAGTTTATTGGGGTCAAGCAAGTTTGCCTTGATAGCTGCCACGAGCTCACCGGCTTCTTCCAGCATAGCTTCGTGAGAATCTACAAACACTTTGGCGCGTCCGGCTGTCTCGGGGGGGACTTCGATCATCTCCAATGTGTAGGATCCCACACCATTGATGTGCGTTCCAGGATTTACAGCTTGGTCTGGAAATACTGGAGATGTTGAGGTCGTTGCCGTGCAGATGATATCAGCCTCGGCAAGTACCTCTTCGGGAGCAGAAGCCGCCCGGAGGTCGTCAGGGATCAGCCCCTGTCCAGCCATTTCTTCTAAAAACGCATTTGCCTGCTCGGCGTCGGGATCAAATATCCAGACAGTTTCTATTGTTCTTACAGAACAGATTGCTTCGAGTTGCGTACGGCCTTGCACACCCGCCCCGAAGATGGCCGCGGTTCTGGATTCTGGCCGAGACAAAATATCTGTTGCGGCACCTGATGCTGCGCCGGTGCGGACGGCTGTCAGGGTTCCACCTTCTAGCATGGCCTGTGGAACCCCAGTTTTTGGATCTAAAACCAGCACAGCGGCGTTTATGGTGGGGAGGTTTTGCTGATGATTATTTGTAAACACGGAAACTACTTTGATTGCCAGAGCGTCTTCATCAGACTGAACGAACGCAGGCATAACCAAGCTAATGCCCTCATGAGGTAGTACAGGAAGCTGCGAGCGCACGGGTACTACCGCCTTATCACCAGAAAGGGCTGCATAACCCGATTTTGTGGCCTCGATGACGGCATCCATGGGTAGGGCTTTTCGGACTTCGTCTGCATTGAGTATCAACATGGGCGCCTCCCAAAATTTTAGATTAGGATTTACGCATTTTGTCCATTTTCAGGGTAGGATCCCAACGCGTCGGATGTCAGAATATTCAAGACTTGGTTGGGCTAGCTACCCCTAGTGCGTATTTCCCGTAAGAAAAGCAAAGAGCGCAGTGAATTGTGATTCTACCATCACTGCGCTCTAGTAACGCTGTTGGCAATCTATTGAATTGTAGAGATTACTCGATGCCCAGGTAAGCCTTTTGCACCATTTCGTTCTGGCGCAAGTTTTCTACGGAATCGTCAAGGACGATCTCACCTGTTTGCAATACGTAGCCACGATTGGCAACCTGAAATGCCATCATCGCGTTTTGCTCTACAAGCAAGATGGTGGTGCCTTCCTCGTTGATGCGTTGGATGGTATCGAATACGCTCTCAACCAGCACGGGTGCCAGTCCCATGGATGGCTCATCCAAGAGCAATAATCGCGGAGAAGCCATTAGGGCTCTTCCTGTGGCAAGCATTTGCTGCTCACCTCCAGAAAGAGTCCCGGCAATTTGATTTCGGCGTTCCTTCAAGCGTTGAAAAAGGTCGAAAACTCGCTCAAGATCAGAATCAATGCCGGCCTGATCATCTCTTGAGAAAGCACCCATTTCCAGGTTTTCCGCTACGGTCAGCTTCGCAAAAATACCACGACCTTCGGGGACCATGGCGACACCTTTATAGACGAGTTCATGGGCTTTGAATTTTGAAAGGTCTTCTCCCTCAAGGTTGATAGAACCTTCACGAAGCATGACCAACCTGCTAATGCAGCGCAGGATGGTAGTTTTCCCTGCCCCGTTCGCGCCGATCAGCGAGACGATTTCACCTTTTTCGACAGTGAGAGAAATCCCTCTCAGCGCCTGGATATTGCCGTAGTAGGCATGAATGTTATTGACTTCCAGTAGTGCCATAGGTCATTCTCCCATTAGAGTTGAGCAGCAGCGCCGCGTCCCAGATAAGCCTCGATGACTCGAGGGTTGCGTTGGATTTCAGCCGGTGAACCTTCGGCGATTTTCATTCCAAAGTCCATCACTGAGATATTTTCACTGATGCCCATGACGACTTTCATATCGTGTTCGATGAGTAGAATGGTGATGCCTAATTCATCTCGTAGGTGAAGGATGAAGCGCATCATTTCAGCAGTTTCATGGGGATTCATACCCGCAGTGGGTTCGTCCAAGAGAAGCATCTTGGGCTGGTTAGCTAACGCTCGGGCGATCTCTAAACGTCGTTGCGCGCCATAGGGCAGGTTAGTAGCTAATTGATCGCCTAAACCTTGTAGGCCAACAAAATTCAATATACGGATGGCCTCTTCAAGCGCTTCAGCCTCTTCTTCTTTGATGCGATTTGTTTGGAAAATCGCTTCTGCCCAAAAAGTTTTATAGTGGCGTTCCCGACCTACCAGAATATTTTCAATCGCTGTCATATTGGAAAACAAGCGGATGTTCTGATACGTTCGGGCTACACCTAAGCGCGTGATCTGGTCAGGGGATTTACCATTGAGTAAGGTTCCATTGAAGTTAATGGTTCCTTCATCGAACTCATAAAACCCGGTGATGCAATTAAAAAAGGTCGTCTTGCCGGCACCGTTTGGACCAATGATGCTGATGATCTTTCCTTCTGGCAGTTCAAAATCAAACTGATTGACTGCAACGAGACCACCGAATTGTTTCGTAACACCTTTCGCAGATAATACAAGCATGGTGATTTCCTCTCAAAGTTTGCTAATCGCTGCTGCCAGCTTCGAACTCTTCATGCGCATGGAGTTCGCGTTTGATGGTCTCTGATGGCCAGAAACCTTCGGGTCTGGCTAACATCATCACGATGAGCAAGGCGCCATACATAAGCAAGCGGTGTTCTGCGAATTCTCTGAGCAATTCAGGCAGTCCCACCAGGATCAAGGCACCTACGACAACGCCAGGCAAACTTCCGATACCGCCCACAATGATCAGCGAAAGCACATTGATCGACACGATCAAGTTGAAGCTGTGAGGGAAGATGGATGTCAGCTTGCTGGCAAAGATCGCTCCTGCTAATCCAGAGAAAGCAGCACCTGTTGCAAAAGCTAGCAATTTGGTGTTTACCAGATTGATGCCCATTGCCTCAGCTACGGTTTCATCTTCGCGTAGGGCCATCCATTGCCGGCCGAGTCGAGAATCGCGCAGCCGCCAGGAAATGAAGGCTGCCAGGAGCACTCCAATGAGTACGATGTAAAAAAGTGCCTCGGGTTTTATTAGTTCATAGCCAAACAGGCTTGGTTTTGGAATTTGGAGTACCCCCTGTGCACCGCCAATGAAGGGCTTGAGCATATCCGAGAGAGCCAAGATGCGGATGATTTCACCAAATCCCAGGGTAACAATCGCCAGGTAGTCGCCACGCATGCGCAGAACCGGAATACCGAGAATAACCCCGAAAAGGGTAGATGCAAGCACGCAGAAGGGTAACGCTGTCCAGAAGGTGAAACCAAGTCCTAGGTGACCTTCGGAAGTCAGGATGCCCATCACGTATGCGCCGATAGCAAAGAAAGCCACATATCCCAGGTCAAGTAGACCAGCAAACCCGACCACGATGTTGAGACCTAGACCCATCAGAACATAAATTCCAACGTTGTTGACCACTTCGGTCAGATAGGTTCCCAACAGCAATGGCAGGATGAGTAAAAGGACGATGCCTATGCCGATCCTTGCCTTATGGATTGTGACGTCTCTTGGAGAGGGAGTGTTTTGATCGTCTTCCTGAGCCTCGGATTTGCGAGAGCTTGACCAATATGTGATTACAGCTACAAGGACGAAAATGATCAGGGCTACCACTGGGTTTAGCGCTTTTCCAGAGAAAATGATTTTGGAAACCGCGTGACCAAAAAAGGCTCTTACTCTACTGAGTAAAATTTCAGAAAAAGTCCCCATAACCAAGGTCCAGAGGACGCCGTTCGTGATGGGTCTCTGGATATTTTGCGGCAATATCCGCAAGCCTGCAGCCAACAGGCTAAGGAGGCCAGTGACTCCTACCAGAATTCCGATCCCAACTCCTATGCTTTGGCCAAATGTGAGCATGTGGATCAATTCTGGGGAGACATTGACCAGGAATTGACGAATATCGAAGGATGTAGCCAGGATGATTAAGATGATAAGGGGTATGGTCGTGATCACTCCGATGAGTAAACCATTAACCAACGTTTTCCCTGAATTTTCATGTTTTGTTCGTTCAGCAGCGATGGACGCAAAGGCGATAGGGGCAGCGAAAAGGAAGATATGCCCCATGCTAAAGAGGCCAGCAACCATTTCTCGTTCTGCAAGCAGCCCGAGAAAGCCAATCGCACTTAAACTAAGCGCAATCAGGCCGGAGAGCAGCCCAAGCCTGATAACCTCACGAATGTCGATGGATTTTGAATCAGTCATGGAAGTTACCTCACGCTTTCTCTTCGGCCAAACGCTCGCCTAAGATACCTTGTGGTCGGAATATCAAGATCAAGACGAGCATAGTAAAGGCGATTACGTCTTTCAGCTGATGGGGTGCAGGGATACCCAGCCCCTCCAAGAAGAGCCCAGGACCAACCGATTCGAACATCCCCAGGAAAAACCCTCCCAGTGCAGCTCCAGGAATACTTCCAATTCCACCAAGCACCGCTGCCGTAAAGGCTTTGATGCCTGGGATAAATCCCATAAAGAAATGCACCTGCCTGAAAACGATCGCATATAGAACTCCAGCGATACCCGCCATAGCGGAGCCCAATGCAAAGGTTGTGGATACGGCTCGGTCAACATCAATTCCCATTAAGGCTGCTACATCCTTGTTTTCAGCTACTGCCCGGATTGACTTACCGGTCTTGGTTTTCATGACGAAGAAGTACAAGCCAATTAGCATCAGGATGGCTGCGATGATCACGACAACGTGAGATTTAAGGATCGAAAATCCGCCTAAATTCAATTTGCCCGCAAGTATTTGTATTTGCGGGAAAGGCTTGACCTCTGATCCGTATAGACCCCTGATGAAATTCTGCCAGAAGAAAGAAGCCCCGATCGCAGTGATTAGAGGTACCAGGCGGGGGGCTTTTCTCAAAGGGCGGTAGGCGACTCGTTCGGTCAGTAGAGCAATTCCTACCGAGACGAGTACAGTAACAACTGTGATCAGAAGGATGCTAATGATCGGGTAGGTGTCCAGAAATCCTGATTCGCCCATCGGTTGCGCCAGGAATATTGTGGCTGTCATTATGCCAGCCATAAAAAACTCACCATGGGCAAAATTGATCATAAATAGGACGCCATATACCAAAGTGTAGCCAATGGCGATCAGGGCGTAAAGACTCCCCTGGGCGATTCCAGCGATTATGGTTTCAGTCCAGGTAGCTGCAGGATAAGGGTTTTCTATAATCGTTGCGATTGTTCCCCAAACAACAATAATAATGATAACAGCACGAAAAACCCACAGCACGAGATCAAGAACATTGATATCTTGAAGACGTCGTTGCATGGATTATCTCCTCTTCTCTCACATAAAGGGATGGGTTCGGTGATTTTATCATGAACCCATCCCAATAGTAACGCTAGATATGGTCGTTATGACCTGTGAAGCTTAGGGCCAAATGCGCTCGTAGGCACCATCGTTTAGTTGTGATACAGAGATCTTTGGATCGGCGCAGTCACCATACTCGTTGCAGGTCAATGAGCCGGTGATGCCCTCGACGCCTGAAGTCGCGTAAAGGCAGGTGCGCAGGGCCTGGCGGCCAATGTGAAGGCTATCGCCATCTTGAACGCCTACTTCTTCGACACAGGCAAAGATCATGTTGGCTGCGTCAAACGCGTGGGCGTGGAAGACCGAAATAGGCTCGGAGCCGTACTTGTCGACGTAGGCGGCCAGGAAGCTATCATAGGTATCACCAGAGAAGGACAGATCGGGTCCGGAGAAGTACATACCCTCGCCAGATTCTCCAACTGCCTCGATGGCAGCTGCGGAGATCATGCCGTCAGCAGCAGCAAGAATGGTTTCCTCGAGGCCAGTGACCTCTTTGGCCTGCTTGGTCAAGAAGCCACCCTCAGCGGTGAAGACAGGGTAGTATAGGAACTCAGGCGGGCCAGCAGCGGCGACCGCGGAGAGCACCGGGCGCATATCCGTATCACCCTTGTTGACAGCGGTGAATTCGACGATCGTGCCACCAATCTCTTCGAATGATTCGGCAAACACAGCCGCAAGACCCTCGGTATAGGGATCGCCATCGTGAATGGCAGCAGCTGAAGTCACACCCAAGACGTTGTAGGCGAAATCAGCCATCGCCTTGCCCTGAACCTTGTCGTTATGCGCGGTGCGCAGGTAGCCGGGGTTGAAGGCCTGGTCAGGATCAGTCAATGAGGGGGCCGTGTTCGAGGGGGATACCATCGCGTAGCCAGCCTCTGAAACCACCTCAGACATGGGGACGCCAGCGCCGGAGCAGCTTGTGCCGACAACTGCCAAAATGGTCGGGTCAGAGGCGATCTTCTGACCAGCAGCCTGACCACCCTCTGCAGAGCAGCCATCGTCCTCGGCCTGCAGCTCGATGCTGTGGCCCATGATCTCGCCCTTGAAGTCAATGGCGATTTCGACACCGTACTGGGAGTCTGTGCCCAGATCAGTGTTGGGGCCAGAGATAACCAGCGCAGACGCAATGCGGATGGGCTCATCCGGACCGTAGGTCACACAGCCGATGGGGTCCTCACACTCGAATGCGGGTCCGCCACAAGCAGCCAGGGCCATGCTGGCAATCACCAGCAAACCTAAAATGATAATACTTCGCTTAGTCATACTTCTTCCTCCTCGGAAGGATAAGAATGGATAGGAAATTTCACGTGGGAATAGGGAACAAATCAGTATTGATCTTATCGCTGGCGCCTCCTTTCATTTGGATACCAAAAGTATGTTGTATTGTGGTGGTTTCCGAAGCGAATTGAATTGATTTGGAAATTATGACGCTATCGCTTCCCGCGCCCACCCCGCACCAAGATACCAAGATTCTACAAGTACGAAAATGGCTGGTCAAGAGATGATATTAGGCTTTTATGAATTATTTATTCTTCGTGCTGTACAGCAATTCTTCGCGAATGCGCAGGTCGGTGTTGCGAATTTTCAGGGAAAGATCGGCGGCAAGGTTGAACATCATTTGATACCCCAAATCCGGGTATGTTTCGCAAAGCCCTCTAAGATTCTCGCTCCCGATTACGAGTAAATTGGTGTTATCTCGCGCTGCACGCGCAGTTGCTGATCGTAACCCTTGATCAACTAATGCAATTTCCCCAAACGATTGGCCGCGGCGTAGCGTAGCTATTGTGATGAGATTGGCCCCCTCGTCTGGATTGTTGCTTACTAATGATGGGTTGATCAGAATATCTACTTCCCCTTGGGTGATCACATACAATTCATTGCTGTTGGTATGTTCGAAGAATACAATTTCCCCCGTTTTATAGGCACGTTCCTGACACATATTTGCTATGAGTTCGAGTTGAGTTTGCGATAAATTGAAAAAAATATCCGCCTGTTTGAGTAAGTTAGTCTTGGCACTCATTTGTAAACTCCTTAGGACAGAATAGCATATTTTTGAAGAAAGTCAAATATTGGTGTAATAAAAAACAGCTGATTAAGAGATGATTTTCTAAACCCCCACAATGTGAAGAATTTCATGTCTGTACAGGTTGTCTGACAATTGACTTTTAAAGGGTTATTTGCTACACTTGCAATTGTCAGACAACCAGAAATTTTAATTTATTTTTGATCGATATTCTATAGAATGGCGTTTCTAACTGTCCATAATGCAGACTCAATGATCGCTACCAATCACCACTGCGCTGAAATCGCGGGCAGTGGTTGGTTTCTTTTTGTGGGGATTTATTAAACGTGAAACCATTATCAAAACCTTCAGAAAATTCGATTGCTGTTGTAGATAGTAAAGCAGCCTTGTTATTTCTGGTTTTATTGTTTGGTCTCGTGGTATTGAAGAATGCTTGGGTTGGTGATGATGCCTATATTACGGCTAGAACGATTGAAAACTTTCTAAGTGGATACGGACTGACTCACAATATAGCTGAGCGCGTGCAAACGTTTACCCATCCATTATGGATGTTATTACAGTCTGGGATCTATTTTCTGATCAATCGTGTCCTGGGTATAAATTTTTGGGCTGAATTCTATTATTTGAATGTCCTGATTTCAGTAACATTATCTATCCTGGTTGCCTCCCTAATAGTATTCAGAAATGCCAGAACCTTTTGGTCGTCCTTGCTAGGGGTGGTCATTTTCTTGATGTCAAAGGCGTTTATAGATTATTCAACCTCTGGGTTGGAAAATCCTCTGACACATGTGTTGTTGATTGTCTTTTTCCTAATATTTCTGGATGGAAACAGGGAAAATCCGCGTAGGTTATTTGCACTATCTTTTATAGCGGCCTTAGGGGGATTAAACCGAGTGGATACGCTTCTTCTGTATTTGCCGGCGGTTGGGTATGCATTCTGGCAGATGGAGGACAAGAAGAAAGCGCTATATCAGATTGTTTTAGGCTTTTTGCCGTTGATTATTTGGGAGTTGTTTTCGTTATTCTATTACGGGTTTTTGTTCCCCAATACCGCTTATTCCAAACTGAATACTGGGATTCCCTTTGGGCGCCTCGCAAGACAAGGGATTTATTATTATCTCAATTCACTCAGCCTTGACCCCGTCACAATACTGATAATTGTATTTACGTTTCTGCAGTC
>CAYWIC010000112.1:0-17813 GCA_964458115.1 uncultured Anaerolineales bacterium
TTTTTGTTGCTCAACGCTTCTGTTTTGCCTGAGTTACTGCAGTAGAGTCTACGATTGAACTCATCCACAAGCACGGCTCAGTTCGGAACTATAAAAATGATCCGGTACCAGAAGAAACGGTCGAAACGATTGTCGCTGCAGGTCAGCGCGCCTCGACATCCTCGAATATGCAAATGTACAGCGTGATTGCTATCACGGATGGTGTGAAGCGAAATCGCCTAATGGAATTGTGCGGTGGGCAAAAGCATATTGGACAGGCGCCTGTATTTTTGGCGTGGTGTGCGGATCTCAGCAGGTTAGCAAGAGCTTGTGATATGCAGGGCTATCGCAGTGAAGCTGGGTATATGGAGAATTTTCTGCTTGCTGTGGTTGATGTTTCGATTATGATGCAGAACGCTGCACTCGCTGCGGAATCGCTGGGGCTGGGAATGTGCTATATTGGTGCAATCCGGAATAACCCGCAGGATGTGATCGACCTCTTCGAGTTACCCAAGCTGGTTTTTCCCGTAAGCGGGATGACTTTAGGGTGGCCTGTGGATGCTCCGCGTATTCGCCCGCGCTTGCCCGTGGATGCGGTCCTTCATTGGGAAACCTATAATTCGGATGACGAGACATATTTTCGGTCTTATGATCAAGAGATGATTGCAACAGGAATTTATCGCGGCAGGCAAATCTCTGGGGATGATGATCGCTCTGAATCTGCCTATGGGTGGACAGAACACTCTGCTCGCCGCGCTTCGAAAGTTTTGCGCCCGCATCTTCGAGAAGTGCTACTCGAAGCAGGGTTCACAATGAAGTGAAGGATAGGTGATGGATAATCTTCAAATCGAAGAAGCTGCATTGCTCGCTTGGCCTGCCTTGGAGCAGATAACCTACGATGGATGGGTGCTCAGGTTTTCCGGGGGGTATACCAAGCGTGCCAACTCTGTCAACCCGCTTTATCGATCGAAACTGGGGTCAAGTGAAAAAATCGAATATTGTGAGCGCGCATATGCTAAGCGCGGCCTTCCCCCAATTTTCAGGTTGATCGATCCCTTGGCGTCGCATGATCTAGACTCTGCGTTATCTAAGCGAGGCTATCGATTGTTTCATCCCACACGTGTAATGGGTTTAGATCTGGACACCTGGGTTACTGGAGAAACTGCTGAAACTTTGATGAAGTTTCATTCGCTTGAGCCCTGGTTAGAAATATTTAGTCAATTAAGTGGTAATAGCCTGGAAAAACAACCCCTTCATAAGAAAATCTTAGAGATGATTCCCTCTGCTCCCTTATTTGGATCACGCCAAATTGCAGGTCAGTCGGTCACCTGTGGGCTGGGAGTCTTGCACAAAAATTATTTCGGCCTTTTTGATATTGTCACTCATCCAGATTATCGCAATCAAGGATTGGGCAGGAAGTTTGTCACCGAGATGTTGCATTGGGGAAAGGAGCGCGGTGCTCGAGTGGCTTATCTGCAGGTCATGGAGAGCAATGCTCCTGCTCTCCACCTGTATGAAAAACTTGGCTTTGGCGATTTATATCACTATTGGTATCGTGTGCCGGAGTCCATGTGAAGAACCCAGCCTGGCAGCGCACACTATGGATTCTCTTCTTTGCCCAGGTGATGACAGCTGTGGGCTTTTCGAGCATCTTCCCATTTCTGCCGCTGTATGTGAAGTCACTGGGATCTTCATCGGGATTGAGCATAGAATTGCTGGCTGGTTTAGTGTTCTCTGGCCAGGGATTCGCGATGATGATTGCATCACCAATTTGGGGCATCTTAGCGGATCGCTATGGGCGTAAGTTGATGGTTGAGCGGGCCTTATTTGGTGGTTCAGTTTTGCTGCTCATGATGGCTTTTGTCCGTACCGCAGAAGAGTTGGTTATTATCAGATTCATTCAAGGATTGATTACTGGTTCTGTGGCAGCGTCAAGCGCGCTGATCGCTTCCCAAGCGCCGCGTGAGCGTATGGGCTATGCCATGGGTGTGCTGCAAGTGGGCTTGGGAGCAGGTGTCGCTGTCGGCCCCCTGGTTGGCGGCACAATTGCAGATGCCTACGGGTACAGCTCATCTTTCTATGTGCCAGCAGTTTTGTTATTTGTTGCAGGACTGTTGGTCTTGTTTGGGGTCCAGGAACAGTTCGACCGCCCTCCAAAGGGAGATCAGGGCGAGAAAAACCTGATCCGCCAATGGCGTATTCTTCTGCTGACCCCAGGCATCATGATCACTCTCTTGATGCGTTTTATGACCAGCTTGGGGCGGATGACTCTAGTGCCTCTGGTGCCGTTCTTCGTCGAAGAGCTCATGCCAACGACTACGAGTTTGAACACCTTTACAGGCTTGGTGATCGGCATAACCTCAGCGACCACAACCTTGAGTTCGATTTTCCTGGGGAAACTAGGGGATCGGGTTGGCCACCGCTTGGTGCTGATCGTCAGCATGGTCTTGGCCGCGGGGTTATACACCGTTCAGAGTTTGGTCACCGCTGGATGGCAGCTTCTAGTTTTCCAGGCTCTCGTGGGCGTAGCAATTGGCGGTGTTATTCCCATGATCAGCGCCTTGCTGGCCAATTTCATCAAATTCGGTGAGGTGGGTGCGGTCTATGGGCTAGATAATTCCATCAACGCTGCTGGTCGAGCTGTGGCACCCGTTGTCGGAGCTTTAATTGCAAACAGTTCAGGATTGCGGCCTACATTTATCGCTACAGGATTGATCTTCCTGATTGCCGCAATGATGGCCATCTCCTGGTTGCCTAAAGCGGATCAGGCCGCCCCGATAGAGCAACAAATCTGATGCTATAATCATGATTATTTCGATTATTTTCACACTTGGGAGATCAACCGAAAATAGGAGTTTCCCTGAAATTCCGTTTCTACGGAGATTTCTTGAGAGCCGCAAATATGCCCTAGATTTTAGAAATCTCGACAATTAGGTAGATTCAAAGAAATAGGAGAAGGAGTTCATCTATGGCAAAACATCTTGTCCTCGTAGCTGGAAATATCGGTGCTGGCAAAACGTCATTGACAGAGCGTTTGGGAGATCGTTTAGGGTGGCGCACAGCATTCGAGTCTGTCGCCGATAACCCCTACCTTTCCGATTTCTATGGGGATATGGCCATGTGGTCCTTTCATTTGCAGATATTCTTCTTGGGGCATCGCGCCGAACAGCATCTCGACTTGGCTCTTGACCCTCAATCGACCATCGCTGATCGCAGCATCTACGAAGATGCCTACATCTTTGCGCGTGCATTACACCATTTAGATAACCTCTCTGAGAGGGATTACCTGGCCTACCGGCGTCTCTTTGAAATCGTCACCGATAGCTTGCCTTCCCCCGATCTGTTGATCTACCTCAAAGCGCCGGTATCCGTGCTAATGGAGCGAATTGGGCGCCGCGGCCGCAAGATGGAAAGCAGTATCACGGCTGAGTACCTCTCACTCTTGGAATCTTTTTATGATGACTGGATCGACAATTTTGACATTTGTCCCGTCCTGACAATCCGCTCTGACGATTTGGATTTTGTCCATAAGCGCGGTCATCTGGATATTGTCGTGCAGCGCATTCAGGATAAATTGGCTGGTAAAGAGGTGATCGTTTTCCCCGAGAATGGCTGACCAATCCTGGAGTTTGGCCTGGTTCTTCGACCTCCCTTGGGATCAACCCTTGGGAGGTTTCTTTTTACCGCGAATTTACAATCCCTTAGATTTGTGATGACCTTCGACCTTTATATTTGTGTTCAATACATGAAATAATTGGAGGTCCAAATGACTAAAAAATTATCACTACCCCTTATAATCGCTATGTTGTGCGCATTGTTAATCAGTGGCGTTGCTCTAGCTGCAGAAGATGCGCCTCAGGGCCGGGTGCAGACCGTTTATGGTGAGATCATCGCTATCACAGACGACAGTTTTACCTTGCAGAATCAAAACGGTGATCTTTTTACATACTTTGTTGACGAAACCACCAATTACCGATCTTCAGAAGTGGATGGACCTGGTTTTACAGACCTCTTTGTCGGTGGAAAGATCAGTGTATTTGCACCTGGTAATACTGAAGAATACCCCACGGCTCGCCTGGTGATCATGCTGCCCGAGGATTTCGATCCCAGCGAGTGGTCGGGTGCCCGAGCGCGCGGCCAAGTCATCGAAGTCAACCCTGATGCAGGTAGCTTTGTCGTACAAACTAATTCCGGCGAAAAGCAAGCCTTTTCGGTTGACGATACCACGCGTTTCTTCGGCCAACTCTCTAGCTTAAGTGATTTACAGGTCGGATGGTCGGTTGGCGTTGGTGCTATCGAGAATGATGATGGCAGCTTACTGGCCAAGCTGATTATTGGTCTTAATGTTCAGGACTCAAGTTTCCATGCTGGTACAATCACCGCCGTCATTCCTGCTGCTGGAACGTTCACCTTGCAAACCCGCCAGGGAGAAGAAATGACCATCGCAGTCGATGAGAATACAAACTTCAACAGTCGTGTGGGTGAGATCCAGGGTCTGGTTGATCTGGCTCCTGATATGGTGGCCGTAGTTTATGGGTCATCCCAAGACGAGCTTGTCTTCATGGCCAGCCGAGTTATCGTTGGAGATGTAGATGATTTGCCTAATTACGATGTCAAAGCCCTAGGGCTGGTTACAGGAATTGGGATAGATTCAGTGAGCATCCAATCCCGAAATGGAGAAGAGATGACTTTTCTGGTACATGAAGAGACCAACTTCCGCTCCCGTGAAGGTGAGGTGAGCGGATTAGTAGATCTTAATGAAGGGATGTCTTTGCTGGTTGGCGCTTACGAAGATGAGGATGGGCAGATAGTAGCGAAGCTGATCTTTGTGAGGCTATCTCAGACCCCCTAAGCAAAAAAGATTAGGTAGGGGTTGCGAAGTTAGTGGCCCTGTCATGCTGAGGCTGAAGGCCGAAGCATCTGGAGCAGTGAAAGAAATTCGGACAAGAGAGTATTGCGCTTCGCGAGACCCTTCGACTTCATCTCAGGGTGACAATAGTTGTCTCATCACCCACAAATAGGCCACCACCAAAAATTGAAACCCGGTTTCTATCACGCATTATGAAACCGGGTTTCTCAATTTAAAGGACAAACTGTTTGAGAACCGTGTCCACAATCAACCCCAACAAGAACCAGCTCCCAAAGCGCCGATTGTGCTGGAATGCCGCCGCTACAAAATAATTGGGCCAGACGTCGGGGAAATCATCGGGTTTTTCTTCAGGTTTGGGTGCCTGGAACATGGGCCATATCTGGAAGAGAACTTGCAGTGAAAGCACGACAACCAGCATCACCGCAGTAAAGAACCCCGTCATGATCAAATAGAGGGTGAACACATATTGAAAGATCAACATGCCCAATACCGTGTAGCGCGATAGCTTCTCTCCAAGGACGACCGGGAGTGTGTAGATCTTTTTGGCTTTATCAACATCGAATTTGTCGATGTGTTTGCCAAAGATCACGCCGGTAACCCCGAGTGCATAAGGAAGACTTGCGATGACTACATTCCAATCCCACCCACCTGTGATCACATAATAGCCGCCTCCGATCATCAGAGGTCCCCATACGATAAGCACTGCGATCTCGCCTAAGGCGATATATTTCAACGGCCAGGTGTAAAAAAGAACAAAGACAGCCCCCAGGGCCATGAACAACCAAGTCGAACCCCCTCGCATGAAGATCAGAGTCACACCGCAAGCAGCCGCCAAAATCCCAGTTGCAATGGCGTAGGTTAGTAACCCCTTTTTGTCCAGCAATCCGTGAACTAAAGGTTGTGGGCCATATTGGGCTCGGTAATAGTTGTCCTGATCGACACCACGCACAAAATCTGTATAGTCGTTGACCAGATTGTTCGTGGCATGGGCCAGGATCAACCCAAATGTAACCAGCAGCCACAAACCCAGATCGAAATTCCCAGCCCGATATGCAAAGATCCCCGCCAGGGCCGCAGAGAGAAACGTCATCACAAGAACGGCTGCTCGGGTCGCGATCAGCCATTTCGAGATAATGTCCAGTTCATTCCACTCATCCTTACTGATACGCGGAATCACTTGTAAAGCTTTGCGCCACATAGCGACATTCATAACAATCTCCTAATTATTCGGATAAATTATATCGGAATTATACTATGGCCTTTACAAGCTGGGCTATCTTATATCATGGGTCTCTGGGAATCGCCGTGGGACTAGGGGTGAGTGGGGTGCGAAGCACCCCGCTCACCCCTACATCTGGGGGATCACCCGGCAACTCCTAGAGAACCTATATCATTAGGTCAACGTGCAGACAACCTTGTGCATAACCTGGCACACAATCTCGACCTGCTCTTCGGTCATAATTCCGGAAAATGGGATTGCCAATCCGCGCCGGCCCAAATCCTCTGTTATGGGAAAGTCGCCTTCCTGGTAGCCAAAGCGCTCGACCATATAGGGCTGCAAGTGGATAGGGATGAAATAGGGGCGATTCGGGATGCCGCGCTCTTTAAGCATATTGGCTGCCAGATCGCGGTCGATTTCTGGCGTGAAGCGTATCACATAAACAAACCAACTCATACGCGTTGTATCGGGAACGACTTTAGGTGTTTCGATCCCTGGGATTTCGGTCAACCTATCTTCGTACCAATTGGCCACCCGTTCACGTTTCGTAAGGATATTATCGATGCGACCCATCTGCACACGGCCCAAGGCTGCGCTCATCTCGTCGATGCGGTAGTTGTAACCCAGGTGCGTATGTTGCAGCCAGGTATCCCCTGGGGATCGGCCCTGGTTGCGAAGGGCGCGCATCATATCCGCAGCATAGTCATCGTCTGTGACGATGATGGCTCCTTCTCCAGTAGTGATCTGCTTGTTGGGGTAGAATGCGAAAACACCATAATCTCCCAGGGTCCCGGCATGACGGTCCTTATATTCAGCACCTAGAGCTTCGCAAGAGTCTTCAATTACAGCCAACTCGAATTCCTGGGCTGTCTCCAAAATAGGGTCCATGTCTGCAGGTTGCCCAAAGACATCGACAGGAAGCATCGCTTTCAAAGCGGCCCCATCCGAGACTCCCTTTCGGGGCAGCCATCGTTTTGCAGAAGCACCCCCCATAGCCAGATCCTTGGTAGCCTGTTGGACCAGTTTTGGTTCAATATTGCCAGTCAAGGGGTCAACATCGACAAAAATGGGTACAGCACGTTCGAATAGCATTACATTAGCCGAGGCCACAAACGAGAAAGGTGTCGTGATTACCAGGTCTCCGTCTTTGATATCCGCAGCCCGGACACATAAATGTAGACCGGCGGTTCCTGAGCTGACTGCAATGGCATGTTTGCTGCCAGTATGATTTTGAATAGATTTCTCGAACCCAGAAGTTTCTGGCCCCATGCTGAGATACGTTGTTTCTAGAACGGCCTGAACAACCTCTTGTTCGGATGTTGTCAAGTCAGGTGCAGACATTGGAACAAGGGGAAACGTATTGGATAGTGTTGTTTTCTTCAAATGTAGACCTTTCATTGGGGAGAGATTTGGTGGGGAGAATCATACCATAACTGCCCGATGATGATAAAATCTCGACATGTTTTTTCCAGAAGGTAGCCCCCTTTCGAAACGCATTTTCGACCTATTGCTCACTATTCTCATTTTGGCCATCATTTTGCCGATAATGATCGTTGTGACCATATTAGTTCGAGTATTTCATGGGAAACCGATTCTCTTCAGCCAGGTACGCCCCGGCTATCGAGGGGAGCTGTTTAGGGTATACAAGTTCCGCACAATGACTGAAGCTCGTGACGAAAAAGGAGAATTGCTCCCAGACCACCAGCGCCTGACACGGCTGGGGCGTTTTTTGCGGGGCACTAGTCTGGATGAGCTGCCAGAATTCTTTCACGTACTGGGCGGAAAAATGAGCCTGGTGGGGCCGCGCCCTCTACTCATTCAATACCTGGACCGTTATTCTGCCGAGCAAGCTCGCCGGCATGACGTGCTGCCTGGGATCACCGGGTGGGCGCAAGTCAGTGGACGCAATGTGCTTTCTTGGGAAGATAAGTTCCGTCTGGATGTCTGGTATGTGGATAATTGGTCGCTATGGTTAGATATTAAGATCTTATTTTTGACGCTGTGGAAGGTGATCAAACGCGAGGGTATCAGCCAGCCTGGTCACGCCACCGCTGAAGAATTCATGGGAAATGAAACAGTGGATAGTGTTCAGTGATCAGTGGATATTCCCTTTCCTGTAAACCTGATTCTTATATCTGTGAACTTGCAACCTGCAACTCCTAACTCAAATGATCGGTGAACTTGCGGCTCTAGGAACATCTCTGGCTTTTTCATTTGGTTCAGTTTTTCTTACGCTCGCGGGACGTCGGGTTGGCTCGATGGTGCTCAATCGCACCCGGTTATTATTCGCAATCGCATTCCTTGGCATCACCCATTGGATCACTATGGGCATTCCAATGCCTCTCGATGCTGATCCTACTCGTTGGGTTTGGCTGGGGCTTTCTGGAGTGGTTGGCTTAGTTTTGGGGGATGTATTTTTATTCCAGGCCTTCGTGTGGATTGGCCCACGTCTCTCCATGCTGATGATGAGCTTGGTTCCGATCATTGCCGCCTTTTTGGCCTGGATTTTCCTGGGAGAGAGCATGCGATGGGGACAGGTCGTCGGTGTGGTCATTACGCTAACGGGAGTCGCCTGGGTGGTCAAGGAGCAAAACGGTGCTAACAAAGCCTCAAACCCAAATTATGTCCGTGGCATTCTCTATGGGTTGGGTGGAGCAGTTGGTCAGGCCAGTGGCTTGATACTGGCCAAAAACGGACTGGGGGGTGAGTTCTCACCCATTTCCGCCAATATCATTCGCATGATATCCGCCGCGGTTGTCTTGTGGGTAGTCACGATATTTCAAGGTCAGGCCAAGTCGACTGTTCAAACCGTCATCAAAAACCGCCGAGGGCTGTTGTTCATTTTGTTTGGGTCTGTTTTTGGACCATTTTTGGGAGTCTCGTTATCGATGCTAGCCATTCAGCGCACCCAGGTGGGGGTTGCCAGCACACTAATGGCTCTGCCGCCTGTTTTCCTGCTGCCAATCAGTTACGTGGTTTTCAAAGAACGCTATGGGTGGGGAGTTGTCGTGGGTACTTTTATCGCGATAATCGGTGTGGCGGTGTTGTTTCAGATTTGATTGCTAGATCTACCGTTTGCGCTCGATATCCGGATCACGCGTCTCTTAAGGGCGCCCTCGAGAACTTTAGAAATGGGGGAATGCTATCAGGACGAAAGCTTGGATGATGATGCATAATAAGTATTTCTTGCGCGTTCTGCTCTTCCAACTCACACCCACCCAGACGGTATTGATTACCATCTGGGCCCTGACCATGGTTTTTCTTCCAATTGTAGATTGGAGCTTGGGGTGGGAAGTGATGCTCGATGCGGTCAATATCGCGGTGCTGGTGCAGGCCAGCGCAGTGATCGCGATCTTGTGGGGGGTATGGGGTTTCGTTACTACCCTTAAAGTGGCTGCCCTGATAATATTATTGGGCTGGGGCGCAGAAGCCTTGGGCAGCCGCACGGGCTTTCCATTTGGATTTTATAGCTACACGGATGCGTTGCAGCCCCAGTTTTTCCATGTTCCATTGCTCATCCCACTTGCTTGGTTGATGATGTTGCCACCCTCTTGGGGAGTTGCTCAGGCAGTCAGCAGCCGGCTTGGGCCTCGCTGGCATCGGATGGCCTTTGTTCTTTTCAGCGCCCTGGCCATGACAGCCTGGGATTTTTTCCTCGATCCTCAAATGGTTGCCTGGGGGCTGTGGGAATGGCAAACTCCAATTGGTTACTTTAGCATTCCCTGGAGCAACTATCTTGGTTGGCTGCTCGTTTCAGCGCTAATCACACTGATCATTCGCCCGCGTAACTTACCCACACCCCCTTTGCTTCTGGTATACACGATCACCTGGCTCTTGCAAACCGTAGGGCTTGGGATCTTTTGGGCAATGCCCGGCCCTGCGATGGTTGGCGGGGTCATCATGGGCGGCCTGACTGTCTGGGGTTGGCGGGCTCACCTGAATTCTAGTTGATTTGGAAGTTTTGGTTTGGAGCTTGTTTAGATTCTTTCTGATCCCGGTGGTCCCGTCGAAATGCTCTTTGGGTTCATAGGGCGATCTTTTGCACTGGATTTGGGCCTGCGTCAACTCGCAGGAAGCAAATCGGGCTTTGGGTTTCCAATGAGAGTGAAGACAATATATATGTTCATCGCCAGAAGCGGGCTGTGATCAAACGCTTGTTCTGGATCGAAGGTTATATTCACAGTGAAAAAATATGTGGGCCAGGATTGCTCAAAAGTCATCATCCAGGTCTCAGCTTTAATATCATTAATCAACATAACCGGTAAAGTGATTCTGGAAGATCACCTTCTCGTATCGTGCGCATTAAATCCAGGCAGATTGTTCTAGAGACCGGAACCGCATTCAAGTGCGTAACTCCAAAATTGGTTATCGTGTCATTCTACTGCAATATTTGAAGATGTATTACAATATCCGGGCATAGCAGAATCTCCTTCCCAGGCGATTTTCTGTGCTGTCCCTTGGGTTTTCTAACCCAGGGGACTTTTTCTTGTTGTACCCTAATTTCGACTTGTGCCTGTAGGGGGCAAGTCTAGATATTCTCGGAAATCCCATTTGAGACAGACAGTGAATCGAGAGAGTCAAGTGATTCTGCGCCTCTTTTCATTCTGGACGTGAAAAACCTTACTTGCTTTGGATAGAAATATTTCTTGTTGTGAATATACTTGACACACTAAGATTAAACTGATATATTTTTCTATAAATGAAATAAATATCAATATTGTCAATATCTTTGAATTAATTTACGAACAAGTAGAAATTTAATATCTAATCAAGTTCAAAATGACCATAATTCCCCAACTTCAAATTGCTCTAGATTACACATCACTACCACCAGCGCTAGTTATGGCGGCGTTAGTGGCTCCTGAAGTTGAAATCATTGAAATTGGTACGCCTCTTTGCAAAGCGGCTGGAGTTGAGGCAATCCAGGCAATCCGAGAAATCTGCCCTGATAAGCTGATATTGGCTGATTTCAAAACCCCAGATGTCGGTGGAATTGAAGCGGCCATGGCTTTCGAAGCTGGAGCCGATATGATCACTGTGATTGGTGGTGCCGCATTGGCAACGGTGGAGGAGGCCTATGCCGAAGCTCGTAAGTGGGGTAAAGAGATGTTGATGGAACTGACCGGTGTACGGGATATCGTAGCCAGGGCTGCAGAATGGCGCAGCATAGGTATCGACCGCATTGTTTATCATCGCGAGTGGGATGCCCAATCGGCTGGGCGTGAATGGGAGGAATCGGATAAGGTCACTATCCGTCAATTGATAGATATGGGATACATGGTTTCGATTACTGGCGGATTGACTATCGAGTCGTTACCCTTCTTTGCAGATATTGATGCCTCGGTTCTGATCTGTGGGCGAGGAATCCGCGAAACTCCTGATCCCAGGGCAGCTGCGCGCGCCATGCGACAGGCAATTACCGAAATCTGGTCGGGGTCGAACAATCCGTCACCATTCCGTATGGTTTCCATCACAACAGATCAAGCTGCAAAAGCCATCCGTTGGGGTGTCAATGAGATGGGCCTATCTCTCACGGTTGATGGCCACGATTGTCCTGGTTGCAATTCGCCCAATCGGTTCTGCCAGAGCACCCGCACAGATATTCGCGTTCCTGCGGGTGTAGACCCTCAGAAATTTTTTGGGCAGTTAATGGCTAGCATCGGTTCTGGGTCCGCTCAAGCATTTGGGATGGAAAATGGTAATTCATTCTATATTGATGTTGGGGGGGTGTCCCTGTTGAATTGGGACACAATCCTAGGTTTGCTTTCTACAACAAGTATCGCTCTGCAAAGAGTAGGATACACGCCAAATATTCGATCTGCAATTAGTGTTGCTCAGGAAATATTGTCGGAATAATTTATCAGAAAAAAATCAGTAAGAGATGGATTCGAAAGAAGGAGAAGAGTAATGGCAAACGAATTTCCCTTGAACGCATTGGGTATGGTTGAGACGAGAGGGTTGGTAGCTTCCATCGAAGCCGCGGATGCCATGGTTAAGACCGCTCGAGTGAAACTCTACGGTCAAGAAGAGAGTGGGGGTGGGTATGTCACGGTCTATATTCGTGGGGAAATCGGTGCCGTGCGCGCAGCAGTGGATGCGGGTGCTGCGGCTGCCAAAGCCGCAGGTGAATTGGTAACTGTTCATGTTATCGCTCAACCCCATCGAAACGTAGAAAAATTGCTTCCCGACAGTGTCCGGGTTGTTAGGCTGACCGCAGACTAACCTACGGTCAAATCATGACCTTAGAAAGAGGATAAAACGATGCAATTGAGAACATACGTAATGGTCGATAGCATGCAGCCGCAATATGCTGCATTTACTGGGAAACGCACGATGGGCATGATCCCAATTGAAGGCGATGCACAAATATACATGGAAATTTCACCAGCTGCTGAAGTATATAAGGTCATGGATGTTGCCTTAAAAACCACAAATGTTCAGCCGGGATACCTGAATATGGGGCGCGAATTTGGGTTTTTAGAAATCCACTCCAACCACCAAGAAGCTGTACATTATACCGGTCAGAAAGCCCTTGAATCGTTGGGATTAAAAGAAACTGATAGGCTGAAACCTGCTGTACTCTCTGCGAATATGACCTCTGGCATGCATCCTTATGAAGCCCAGTTGATCAATGCCAGAAACGCCGGGGGCTTGGTCTTGGCTCATGAAACATTTTGCGTGATCGAGGTACGGCCGGCGGCTTACATTGTGTTGGCAGCCAATGAGGCTGAGAAGGCGGCCAGGATTACGCTCAACCATTACACCGGTGCTGGAGCGTATGGGCGGTTGATGATCTCAGGTTCAGAATCCGCAGTTAGACAATCGCGAGATGCGGCTATCTCTGCAATTGAATCCCTTGAAGGTCGCAGTCCGTAAGAAATCGACGATGAATATTTATTACACGGCTAAAGATATCGAGGAAATGGCTGCACAGGGAATGCGGCAGATAGAGCTTGGCTCTGGAGTTACGCTTACTGACTTCGCCAAGGAGACTGCCCTTCAATTGGGGATTACCCTGGTTGAGAACAGGAGTCAGATGGTCTTATCAACGCAAGCGACTCCCCCAGGTAGCGCTAAAACAGTGAACAACAAATACAACAAGCCTTCAGGTTGTCTGCATTCTTCGAATTCAAATCAAACAGCACCTTATCAGGCAGCAGCTCCATCTGGGCAATCAGCCAATGGCAGCGCTTCTAATACTGTCAATCGGTTAGTCGACTTATTCGGCAAGGTCGTAAAGCGAGGTGGATGAGATGAAAATCGCACGAGTTGTTGGTGTGGCAGTTTCTACAGTAAAAGAATCTCGGCTGGAAAACAGCAAATTGCTCTTGGTTAAAGATGCTGATCAGACAGGCAAGGTTGCCGGGAAACCTTACATTGCACAAGATGTTGTTGGGGTTGGGCCAGATGAGCTGGTCTTTGTCGTCGAAGGCAGTTCTGCGAGAGTAGCTGCTTGGGATATCAATATGCCAGTTGATGCAGTGATTGTAGGAATTTTAGACTCGCTTGATCTCGACGGCAAAACAACCTTCAAAAAGCATTAATTTTATTCACGGATATCTGAGGAGATATTTCGATGTCAAATAATGAGAATCTTGAAGTTATTAGTGTTGATGCCTTAGGGATGATCGAAACTCTTGGACTTGTCAGTAGCATTGAAGCTGCGGATGCTATGGCGAAGGCTTCCAATATAGATCTACTAGATAAGCGTGCCATTGGGGGTGGGTACATCACCGTGATGGTAAGGGGTGATGTCGGAGCTGTACGCACGGCATTAGGGGCGGGCAGAAATGCAGCCTCCAAAATCGGTCAGGTGGTATCGACACGAATTATCCCTGGACCCCATCTAGACCTCGAAAACTTGTTGCCTGAATCCACAAAAGACTAGCATCACCCTAAACAAAGAGAGAATTGCTAGATGAGTGCGAAAAGAAAAGTTTCTCCTTCTTCACTTCTGCGCAAAAAACGGCGAGGCGAAAAGATCACCCTGCTAACTGCCTATGACTACCCAATTGCCGGATTCATTAATCAGGCAGGTGTGGACATCATCCTGGTGAGCGATGCGGTCGGCACTGTGGGCAATGGCCGTTCTGAGGCGGTTTCGGTGAGCGTGGACGAGATGGTGTATCACACCCAGGCTGTTCGAAATGGGGCTGGCACCTCCATGGTGGTCACAACGTTGCCTTTCGGTTCCTATGAAACAACGGATCAGGCCGTTGAGACAGCCTTGCGGTTCATGAAAGATGGGGGCGCTGATGCAGTTCATATCGAGGGGACCAGCGCCCAGGGGGATATCGTCAAAGCTGTTGTGGTGGCTGGCATCCCCGTTTTGGGCCATATTGGCATTATCAAACAGAAAATCGTCCGCTCTGGCTCCATTCGTATCCAGGGTCGCACGGCCGATTCGGCGCAAGAGATACTCAATGATGTTATTGCTTTTGCCAGCGCCGGGGTTTTTGGGTTGATTTTGGAATGTATTCCAGACCGATTGGGGGAAATCATCACTCGCAGCCTGGATATCCCAACCATTGGAATTGGTGCGGGACCAGGCTGCGATGGTCAAGCTTTGGTTACACAAGATATGCTGGGGATTTACAAAGAAATGTCACCCCGATTTCTCAAAGTATATCTTGATCTTTCAGAGACGATTGTATCGGCATTGACTCAATACCGCAGGGAGGTGGAGCAGGGGCAATTCCCAGGCCCCGAGCATTGTTATGCCATTGAAGAAGGTGAATTGGGTAAGTTGTTGGCTCAAGTAGAGGATATTGCGACATAAGATTGGCGGATATGAATTATGGCTGAGTCTCTACATGGAAAATTAGCCGTGATCACGGGAGCCGGTTCGGGATTCGGCGAAGCTACGGCAAAGTTGTTTGCAGAACTAGATCAGGTAGATCTTGTATTGATCGACTACAACGAGGAGGCTCTCCAGGCCACAGCAGATGGTTGCCGGGCATCTGGCTCGCAGGTGATTGCTTTAGCATCTGACGTTACCAAGCCTAAAACTTTCGAGGCGGCATTAAAAGAGTCGCTTGACGACTTTGGCCGAGTTGATTTCCTCATCAATTACGCGGGAGGCGCGCTCAAGGTAGCTCCCATTGAAGAAATGGACGATGAGATCAATCGCCGCATTATCGATCTGAACCTTACCAGTACGATCATGAGTTGCCGAGCCTTTACTCCTCAATTCAAAAGGCAGGGTTTTGGCAAGATTATTAATGTATCCAGCGCGTGTGACCGCCGTTCCTGGCCGGGATGGTCCGTTTATTCGGCTGCCAAGGCTGCGGTAAATGCTTTTACAAGGTGCATTTACGCAGAATTACGACCTCATGGTATTGCTGTCATGTTGCTTGTGCCTGGAGGATCCAACACCGGCTTTCAGGATGCGGCCGAAGGCGTCGGCCCTTTTGAATGGGACGAAGAACTGGCTGTTCGTCCTGAGCACTTTGCCGACATGGTTTACCAGACCTGTGCTCTTACCAGAGGGGGTTGTGTAACCGAATTGGTATTGTACGGACTGGCGCAAGATGTCAGTGGGTACTGACCTGACATAAAGAAAATCGCCTGGTGAAAAGGAGGTGCAACTGAGGATTATTTTGCTAAAGTAAGTTGAAGTTCTACCAATTCCGCCCCGAACAATGCAATTTCACTTCAGTTGTGGCGGTCCCGAGTGTTTTTGCTCGACTACATATAAGGAGAATTTTGAAATGAGAAAGAACCTAATTGTTTTTCTGAGTTTGCTTACACTCGCCAGTTTGTTGCTGATAGCTTTTAGCAACCCTGTCGAACCCTCCGACAGTCACGAAGACTCTTACTATGAGCGCGCGATGGCGGGCGAGTTTGCAGGGACAGTCGTGACCATGACTGGCACCTTCACAGATGATGATGCCATTCGGTTCGACCAATCCGTCGCTCCCTTCGAAGAAGCTACTGGTATCGATATTCAATACCAGGGTTCGAAAGAGTTCGAAGCTTCCATCTCCATTCGTGTTGACGCTGGCGATGCCCCAGACATTGTTGTATTCCCTCAACCTGGTTTCCTGGCAGACTTCGTTGCCGACGGCAAAGTGGTTGATGTCAGCACCTTCCTCAGTGAAGAATACCTGTTAGGGCAATATATTCCTTCCTGGTTGGATATGGCCATGATGGAAGGCCCCGATGGTCCCATCATGGCGGGGGTCTGGAATCGTTTCTATGGCAAGAGCCAGGTTTGGTACCCCAAGTCAGCTTGGGATGCAGCTGGTTACCCCATTCCTGAAACTTGGGATGAGCTTGTGGATCTGATGGACCAGATTGTTGCCGATGGCGACACCCCCTGGTGTGTCGGTCTTGAGTCCGGCGCTGCCACAGGCTGGCCCGCTACCGACTGGATGGAAGAGATCATGCTGCGCACCACCTCTCCAGAGAACTACGACAAGTGGACTACTGGTGAACTTCCCTTCACCTCCCCCGAGGTACGCAACGCGCTCGACATTCTCACCAATCTCTGGACAGATGAGTACGTCTATGGTGGACGAGCAGCCATGGTTACCACCTTCTTCGGTGATGCAGCCAATCCAATGTTTGAAGATCCTCCCAAGTGCTGGATGCACAAGCAGGGCAACTTCATCACCGGTTTCTTCCCCGAAGGTGTTGTTGCAGGTGAAGACTTCGACTTCTTCTACCTGCCTCCTATCGATGAAGAATATGGCAAGCCCTATCTCGTAGGCGCTGACATCTACTCCATGTTCAACGACCGACCTGAAGTTCGCGCCGTGGAAGAATTCTTCACCAAGGGCGAAAGCCTCAAGGCATGGCTCGAGGCTGGTGGCGTGGGTTCACCCCACCTGGACACTGACCCCGCATGGTACGGCGATGATATGGCCCGCAAGATTGGTGAAATCGTTAGTGAAGCTTCCACAGTTCGCTTCGACGGCTCAGACTTGATGCCTGGTGAAGTTGGTGCTGGCTCCTTCTGGACTGGCATTACTGATTACTTCTCTGGCAACGCTGATGCTGATACCGTTCTCTCGGAAATCGATGCCAGCTGGCCAAGCGAGTAAGTTTTAACGAGTACGAAGCAGGGTACTTCGCGTACCCTGCTTCATCCCCATAATGAACTCATTTATAAATTGATCTAAAAAGCATTGTGAGGCAGAGATTGGTGATCAACTGCAAATATCTTGGACAAGATGATCCTCAACCTCTGTTTCCCAAGGAGGATGATGTAAATGCAACTTTACACAAGAACTGATGAAGAACCTCGCTCGGGCATGCTAGCGACCATACGCTCAAGCATCGTCGGCCGTGTTCTTACTGCGTTCCTTGTTTTGGCTATCATTCTTTTGGTTTTGTGGCAAGGATTTGTTTTTTTGCGCGACAGCATCCCGGAAACCACAGCAGCAAAAGGTATGGTTTCTTTCGTAGCTATCATCTGGGGTGTGGGCGGCGTGGCTATGTTATTTGTTGTTTCAAATTGGCTCATCGAGCAGTTGTCTGTGAAGTGGGTAAAACGATTGCAACCGTTCTTATTTGTTGGTCCGGCAGTGGCAATGCTGGCCTGGTATGTGGCCTTGCCCATGGTGAGAACATTTTGGATTAGCCTGTTTGGTTCCAATGGTCCCCCTGAAGATTTGCTCCCTCTAAAATCGTTCTTCATCTCACCCACTGAATATATTGGGGTTATATCCGAAGCCTATCGAAATACCGGGATGGTTCATTTCAATCGAGAAATTAGTTGACACTTTTTAGCACCTTACAAAT
>CAYWIC010000113.1:0-17764 GCA_964458115.1 uncultured Anaerolineales bacterium
GTAACAACGCTCGAAATGAAGAAGATTTTTCACTAGAAAAACTGCGAAATGGAGACTAAGGGTGAAATGGGTATGCTGGTTGTCGAAGCTACCGCCATCCATTCCGTGAAAAGCGGGCAATTGTTGCGCTTGGGAGATGATCAATATATCGAGGGTCATCGAGAGTTGGTCAGGCGCATTCATGATGTTAGCCCTACTAAAGTATCGGTCCAAATTATCCATTTCCTAAAAATTGCCCGCAGTGGTTGGCGTCAAACGGTAGAAATGCTCACTAAGGAGGATATCAAATCCATTATCCAGAATTTTGGGGAGGCAGCCGCGCGGGCTCGAGAGGCTGGCTATGATTTTGTTGAACTCCATATGGCGCATGCATATACGCTTGCGTCATTTTTATCTGCGGTGAACAAACGCCGCGATGAGTACGGGGGGCGAACTCTCGAAACCCGCATGAGGCTGATGAGTGAGGTGATCGCCGAAGTGCGCTCTAAAGTAGGGGATGATTTTGCCGTCGGCGCACGTATGAATGGGGAAGAATTCATCAAGGGAGGCTACGGCCTGAATGACTCCACTCGCATCGCGCTGCGCATGGCCCAACTAGGGCTTGATTACATCAGTGTTTCGGCGGGGGGCAAATTCGAAGATGCTGTGAAGCATGAGGGCAAGCCCCTCGACCCCTATTCTGGGTATTCCGGTGAGCGCGCCATGCCCCCCGATCACATGCCAGTGGGCGTGAATGTATTTCTCGCTGAGGGTATCAAAGCCTTCATCAACAAACATGGATACGAAACCCCTGTGATCACTGCCGGACGCATCCCCTTGCCTGAAACTGCCGAGAAGATCCTGGTGGACGGCAAGGCAGACTTGGTCGGTATCGCGCGTCCCATTTTGGCAGATGCAGATTGGACCAAGAAGGCTCAACGAGGATATGAAGACAAGATCATCCGGTGTTCGTACGACAATATTTGTAAGCAGTTAGAGGAGAATTTTAAACCGGTACGCTGCGGCCATCACTGGCCAAAAGAATTCCTGCATGCGCCAGAGCCACCCGAGGATGTTGAACCACCTATCTGGTCCACCAATGGCGGTTTGAAAGCGGATCTTCAGCGCAACCAAAATGTCAGGCTCTCCTGGGAAAATGCCTCTGACGATATCCGGATGTATGGCTATGATATCTATCGATCTGTGAATGGGGGCGAGTTCGTCCAGCTCTATTCGGTCAGGAAGCCTTCACATAAAGACGATCAACTTCTAGCTGGGAATGCCTATGCCTACTTTGTACGCCCTTATGATCTGGCCGGAAACCGGGGCGCTGATTCCAATATCGTCGAGGTTTATGTAGACCTAGAGTTCGAAATCCCTGAGGGGGTGAAAGTAGCCGTCGATAAAAAAGTCGGTCTGGAGCCTGGAGGGGTGAGCGTAATATGACGAAAACTTTGGAAAATCGCATCGCGCTGGTGACCGGCGGGCAGCAGGGGATTGGCTACTCGATAGCATGTGCCATGGCAGAAGCAGGGGCAGATGTGGCAATCTGTGATCTTGAGATGAGCAGCTTGGAAAATGCGGCAGCTGAAATGCGCAAATTTGGGGGTATGGTTGTTCCAGTTTTTTGTGATGTAACTGCTCCCAAACGGGTCCAACACATGGCTGAATTCGTCAACCAGGAATTAGGACATGTTGATATCTTGGTGAACAATGCTGGGGTTTCTGGCAGCCATAAGTTCATTGGCCATCCAGATGATCTGTGGCACAAAATGCTGTCTGTTAATCTAACCGGGGTGTACAACATTTGTAAGGCCTTCGTGCCACAAATGGCGGATGCGAAATGGGGCCGCATCATCAATATCGCCTCGACAGTGGCAAAAAGAGGCGGCGCGTATATTGCCGCATATAGCGCATCCAAACATGGTGTATTGGGCCTGACTCGTGCCCTGGCAGTTGAACTGAATCGCTACGACATCACAGTCAATGCTATTTGCCCGGGATTCGCCGATACACCCATGAATGAGCAGACCATCGCCAATATCGTCAAGAAAACCGGCCGGTCTGAAGAAGAAGCACGCCAGACCATTGAAGGCCATAGCCCTCAGAATCGGTTGATCTCTCCAGAGGAAGTCGCCGCGCTGGCCGTCATGCTTGCAGGTCACGAGGCGCGCGGTATCACCGGTCAGGGTATCAATGTTGATGGCGGCGAAGTGCAGTGCTAAGTATCTATACGAGTATTACGACGGCTGGACTTGTCAAAGTCGGGCTTTCGTCTAGACCCGTTCAAGTGAATGTTCAGATAGGTTTTGACAGGAAGGAACCATGGCTGATTTTGATTTTCAATTCAAGATCGAGAATGGCATCGCTACAATCACGCTAGATCGCCCCAAAGTTTACAACGCGCTCACCCTTGAGATTTACGCCCAGCTTCGCGACCTATTTGAAGATCTGCGCTACGAGGACGAGGTCCAAGCCGTTGTTATAACTGGCGCAGGCAAAGCTTTCTGTGCCGGGGGCGATGTATACGAGATCATAGGCGAACTGCTCGAGCGGGAAATGCGCGAGCATCTGGAATTCACACGCATGACGGGTGCTTTGGTCGGCAATATGCGATTGCTTGAAAAGCCCATCATTGCTGCCATCAATGGGATTGCTGCCGGGGCTGGCGCGGTGATCGCGCTGGCTTCAGATATGCGCGTCATGTCGGAGGAGGCCAAGTTCGCATTCCTCTTCAGCAAGGTGGGGTTGACCGGCGCCGATATGGGCTCTGCCTATTTGCTCCCGCGCATTGTGGGCAGTGGTAGAGCCATGGAAATCCTGATGCTGGGTGATGATGTTGACGCTGTTACAGCACTCCAAATAGGCCTTGCCAATCGGGTTGTTGAGCCGGACGATGTGATGGATACAGCCTTAGAGATTGCGCAGCGCCTGGTTGAAGGTCCCACCTTTGCGCACGGCCTCACCAAGCGCATGGTCAATAACGAGTGGAACATGGACCTGATCTCTGCGCTGGAAGCAGAAGCGCAGGCGCAGGCACTGATGATGATGGGTGAAGATCATCGGCGTTTTTTTGAGGCCTTCAAAAAGAAAGAACCACCAGAATTCAAGGGAAGATAATTTGATACGGTATGGAAACAGTAAATTTCTCGTTGTCCACTGAACAACTCAAAGTACAGGAATTGGCTCGCCAATTTGCCCAGGAAGAGGTAGCCCCTCTCTCCAGAGAGATGGATGTGCGAGGAGAAATGTCCCTGGATCTCCTGCTTAGAATGGGGGAGATTGGACTGCTTGGGGGGCCGCTTCCGGTTGTGTACAGTGGAGGCGGGTGGGATTCAGTATCACTCGCCCTGGCATATGAAGAATTGGGAAGGATTGATTCATCCATTCGCGGTTTCATGACCGTTCACACCAGTTTAGTGTCTCAGTGCATTCTAAAATGGGGTTCTAAAGAGCAAAAGAAGATCTTCTTGCCAAAGCTGGCTCAGGGTGAATGGATTGGCTGTTACTGCCTGACAGAGCCGAATGCTGGCTCGGACGTTGCCAGTATGGAGAGCACGGCCGATAAGGATGGCGATGCTTATATACTGAACGGTGAAAAGATCTGGATTACGAATGGCGGGATTGCAGATGTGGCGATCATATTTGCCTCGCATAACCGAGAAGCCCGACACAAGGGTATTTGTGCTTTCTTGATAGACACGACCACACCTGGGTTTATTCCGGAAAAGATGGCAGATCAGGAATTAGGGCACCGAGCCTCAGATCATGCCGTGATCCGTTTCAAAGATTGCCGAGTGCCTGAGAGCGCTTTACTCGGACAACCTGGCGAAGGGTTCAAGGTTGCCATGTCGGCATTAGATCACGGCCGTTTAGGAGTAGCAGCCGGGGCACTCGGTGTAGCGCAAGCCAGCCTGGATGCCAGCTTGGAGTTTGTGCGCAAACGCCGCCAGTTTGGGAAACGCATTGGTGATTTTGAAATGATTCAGGCTAGCATCGCCGATATGGCCTGCGAAGTCGATGCTGCCCGGATGCTCGTGTTACGCGCAGCTTGGCTCAAAGACCAAGGAAAATCCGCCACACGCGAGACATCCATTGCCAAGCTGTATGCCACGGAAGCTGCCGTGCGCATCGCTGGAGAGGCTGTTTTAATCCATGGGGGGCGGGGGTATTCCAATGAATACCCAGTCGAACGTTATTACCGCGATATCAAGGGATTGCAGATTTACGAAGGGACATCCCATATCCAGCGGATCGTGATTGCGCGTGATCTGATTGGGAAGGACAAGCAAAAAGATTCTTGATAAGCATAATATGAGAGCAGAAGACATTCCTCGCAACTATAACGCTGTAGAAATTTTAGAGAACAATCTGAAGGATCGGTCGAATAAACCAGCCCTTTATACCGAGGAGCGGGTATTGACTTTTGGGGAAGTATGCACGGAAGTCAACCAGGTATGCAATGCCCTGAAAACTCTCGATGTTCGAAAGGGGGATGCTGTGGCCATCCTATCTCCGGATTGCGCAGAATGGGTGATTTCCTTTTTTGCAACATGGAAAATTGGAGCGGTTGCGCTAGGAATAAGCACGCTGCTAACCTTTGAGGAGTACTCCTACATCTTAAATGACAGTTGCGCTCGCGTGTTGATCATCCATCATTCGTTGGTTGAGATTTATCGCAATATTGTAGACTCATGTTCAGAGATCCAACATGTAATTATCATTGGGGGTGTTGAGCCCATTGGGAATAGCCTTCCATATCACCGGTGGATTGAAGGGGAGCAAATCACATTCGCCACCATAACCACGCATCGCGATGATTTCTGTACGCTGAATTACTCCAGTGGTACAACGGGGGAACCAAAGGGTATCTTGCATGCTCACAAAGATTTTCCCATCAGTTCCAAGTTGTACGCAGTCGATTTGCTTGGGATGACCGAAGATGACCTCACCTTCAGCATTGCCAAGCTTTATTTTACCTATGGCTTAGGATCGAATCTGGTCTACCCATGGTATGTTGGTGCTGGGACGATTTTGACAACCAAACCCGCTCGCGTGGCGACGAATACATTAGAAGTGATCGATAGATTCAAACCGACCATTTACTTCAGCGTGCCGACTGCTTATGCGTTCACGCTTGCCGTTGAAGAGTTTCCCGCCGATTATGATCTTTCATCCTTAAGGATGTGTGTTTCCGCTGGTGAAGCTCTTCCTGCCCCCGTTTGGTATGCCTGGAGGGATCATGCAGGCTTGAAAATCGTTGAGGGCTTTGGAACGACAGAAAATTTTTGCATCTTCTTGTCTAACAGCCCGCAAGAAATGAGACCTGGAAGCTGCGGAAAAGCTGTCAAAGGGTTTGAACTCAAGATCATAGACGATGATGGCCGTGAAGTCCCTCAGGGAGAAATTGGTGAACTGATCGTCAAGGGTGAAACGGCAGCCCAGTTCTATTTGCACCAGTACTGCAAGAGCCAGATGGTATTTCAGGGAGAGTGGCTTTACACAGGAGACAAGCTGTTTGTCGATGAAGAGGGCTATTACTGGCATGCTGGAAGAATGGATGACATGCTCAAAGTTGGGGGGATCTGGGTTTCACCTGTAGAGGTAGAAAGCACACTTACTGGGCACCCAGCCGTTCTCGAGTGCGCGGTCGTCAGTTACCCAGACCATGACAATCTGCATAAACCGAAAGCATTTGTGATATTGAATCGAAAATTCTTGCCATCGGCGGAATTGGCTGGCGAATTAATCGAGTACTGTCGGGAGGAAATGGCAGCTTATAAACGTCCGCGCTGGATCGAATTCGTAGATGACTTACCCAGAACAAGTACAGGCAAGATCCAGCGCGCTCGTTTGCGAAAGGAGGCCGTCTGATAACCAATCTTGGAATCTATTTGGAGTGACACCCCGGTAACGGAGAAACACCAAAGAACAGAAAATCGCCCATAACCAGATATTATCCAATGAAACCGCGATGCATGAGATCTGAAGGTGTTCCCAAACAATTACTAAAAGGAGATGTAAGATGAATTCTAAATGGTTTTACATGGTCAGTGTTCTTGTAATCCTTGCACTACTTACAACGGGTTGCGGACCTGGGGCGGATGCCCCTGCTGAAGAGCCGGCTGATGCTGCTGAGGAAGCCGTTGTCGAAGAAGCTGAAGAACCAGTTGCAGAGGAAGCAGCAGAAGATGAAGCTGAAGAGGCCGAAGAGCCAGAAGTTGAAGAACCGGCAACATTGCGAGGCTCTGCTGGTGATTTGAATGTCATAAGCGCTTGGGGTTCCCAAATCCCCAATCCTTATCTCACAACGCAAGGTTCTGCTGCTGGATTGGTGCTCGAACCCCTGGCTTACCGCAACCCAGACGCAGAACTGGTCCCTGTACTTGCGGCTGATATTCCAACGCTCGAAAATGGCGGCGTTTCTGAAGATTACATGACCGTAACCTGGAAACTGCGTGATGACATTGTGTGGTCGGATGGCACCCCCTTTACCGCCGATGATGTAGTATTCACTTTTGAATACTGTGCAAATCCAGATACCGGCTGCACGCGCGCTCAGACAATTTTCCCAGTTGCAACCATGGAAGCTGTTGATGCACATACGGTACTGTTTATTTACAAATTCCCCAAGGCCTATACCTACGATGCATTTGTGGAGACATCTACGCCGATATTGCAGAAAGCTCAGTTCGAAGGTTGCGAAGGCGCTGCCGCCATGACTTGTGGCGAGCAAAACATGAGTCCTATTGGGACCGGTCCTTTCGTTCTGTCTGAATATTCTGCTGATGATGTAGCGGTCTATGTGGCCAACGAAAACTACCGTGATCCCGACAAACCATATTTCTCGAAGGTCACGATAAAATATGGCGGCGATCATGTGACTGCAGCACGATCCGTTACGGAAACGGGAGAATTCGACGTTGGAATGAATACGCTGCTGACGCGCGATCTCATGGAAGATATCCAGGCCAATGCCACAACTGGACAGTTGGTGACTGGCGGTGTGACTATCACTGAGCATTACTTGCTGAATATGTCAAATAACCGCGTTGAGGGCGATCTCAAGTCAGAGTGGGATGGAGGTAACAACCCGCACCCATTCTGGAACACCCCTGAGATTGTCAAAGCGCTTTCGATGGCCATTGATCGCGTGACCTACGCGGAGCGCATCCACGGGATCAAAGGTTTCCCCACCTGCAACTATATCAACCGACCTGCGCAATATGCTTCATCAACATTTGGAGATGAGTGTTTGGTACAGGATGTCGAAGGTGCCATGGAGCTTCTCGATTCAGTTGGAGCAGTAGATACCAATGGTGATGGAGTGCGCGAATTCAATGGTGAAGAAATGAGCATCCTGCTTCATGGTGAAGGCGGCCCGATGACCGAAGGGGTAATGGGCCTACTCAAGCAATGGTGGGAGGCAATCGGTCTGGAAGTTGAGCTTAAAGTCACCGATCCTGCGACTTACTTCAGCCGTGATCCAGTAAGCCCAGATACCTTTTGGAAGTTCTATGCTGACATCCAATTCTCTGGCATCAGCGCCATCGGTGGGCCAGATCCACAACTGGTGCTCTCGTTCTTCACAACCCGCGCCATGATGGGTGCTGAGAACGATTGGAGCGGCGACAATATTCCTCGTTTCTCAAACGAGGAATATGATGCCTTGTTTGGTGAGCTGCTTGGTACGCCCTTGGGTGAACGACGCTATGAGATTATCCAACGTATGAATGACATTCTCGTAGAGTATGGAGCTGCAGTCGCACTGAATGGTGTTGGCAGCGTTTACGCGATCTCAAATGATCTGGTCGGCTTCGAAGTGAATGGTTGGGATGATGAATTCGCAACCATAGCAGATTGGACACGCAGCGAGTAAACTACGTTGAAATAAGCTTATAAAATGGTGGATGGAGGGATTTTTCCCCTCCATCCATACCTTTTTGGCAATTGAATTTTATGGATTACCTAAAAATTGTAATCAGGAGTCAATAGATGGGTAGATATGTCCTGCGGCGTTTGTTGATTTCGGTGGTTACTTTGTTGATGATCAGTTTTATGATCTTCGCTTTGCTTGATTTAGCTCCAGGAGATCCAACGGGAAGTTTGCCGCGCGGCATCCCTGCCGAAACAAGGGAACAGTTGCGCGTTGCTTTAGGGTTGGATGACCCATTTTTAATCCGCTATACAAAATGGATGCGCCAGTTCTTTTTCAACGAGCCGTTGAGCTTTCTGGAAGCCACTTTTGAGATAGAGATTGGAAATTCCGCTGAAAGATTGCGACTCACTTCCTGGAGTTCGCGGGGTGTTTTGGTTTCAGATTTGATCAGTGACAAACTCCCCCAAACTCTGACAGTGGTTGGGTTGTCTTATGTACTTGCCATTGCCCTGGCAATTCCCCTGGGGGTTATTCAAGCTGTCAAGCAGTACTCAATTTTCGATCAAATTGGAACGCTATTTTCGATTGTTGGGTTTTCTGTTCCGGCATTTTTTAGCGCGCTTATCCTGCTACTAATTTTTAGCTACCGTTTAAAGTTGTTGCCGACAGTCTACAATACCGCCTTGGAAGTTACAGACTGGGCTTCCTTTGTTGCGATGACCAAGCAACTTATACTGCCCGTTCTGACCATGGCTTTTGTCCAATTGGCGACATTAGCGCGTTTTACGCGTTCGGCGGTTCTTGATCATCTTACGATGGATTATGTGACGACTGTTCGTTCCAAAGGTTTTCGAGAGCCCTATGTTATTTTGCGGCATGTTTTGCGCAACAGCCTGATCCCCGTGGTGACGATCATTGCCATGGGTATTCCAACAATATTTGGTGGATCGGTGATCATTGAGGAAATTTTTCGTATCAACGGAATCGGCAATTTGTTAATCAATTCATTGCGCAACTTTGATATTCCAGTGATTATGAGTATTACCTTCATAATGGCGACGTTGATTGTTCTATTTAACATGGGTGCCGATCTGCTTTATGGCGTACTCGATCCGCGCATTCGATACGATTAGTTTTTTTGCTCTTCTGGCTAAGGAGATATATTGCATTTGATATGTCTGACAAAATTTCTTCGAATGAAGATAGCTTAATTTCTATTGATGAATTTGATAATGAAATCCGTCATCGTACGTTGTGGGGGGATGTATGGGTGAAGTTTCGGCGGCACCGCCCAGCGCTATTTGGTTTAGTGTTACTAGCGCTACTTGTATTTGGTGCGGTATTGGGTCCCATCATCTACAAAGTCGATCCAATCTGGATGAACTTGGAAGAATACAACATTCCTCCAGGTCCAGGTCATTGGATGGGTACAGATAATCTGGGCCGTGACATGTTAGCGCGCATATTGTACGGTGGGCGGGTTTCGTTGTCGGTCGGACTTGTCGCGATGCTTGTAGCCGTGGGGATTGGAACCATTGTGGGTTGTTTGGCAGGCTATTTCTCAAAACTTGATGGCCCATTGATGCGCTTTACCGATATGATGATTTCATTGCCAGCCTTGCCAATATTATTGGTTGCAGTCATGCTCCTTAGGGATACATTGAGAAACATGTTTGGGACTGAATTGGGAATCTTTCTGTTGATCGTAACTGTGATGGGGGGGTTAGCCTGGATGGGGCCTGCGCGGGTTGTGCGCAGCGCGGTATTGGCGATCAAAGAGCAGCAATTTGTAGAGGCGGCTGTCAGCATCGGAACATCTCCTTTCAAAATCCTCCTCCGACACATCTTGCCCAATGTGCTTAGCCCAGTAATTGTAGCGGCCACGCTGGGGATTGGAGCAGCTATCATCACCGAGTCATCATTATCATTCCTTGGACTTGGGTTCCCCCCCGATGTCCCCACCTGGGGCTCATTGTTAAACATCGGTCGAGATTATCTCACCATTACCCCTTGGGTGGTGATCTGGCCAGGTGTCTTCATCTCCCTCACAGTTTTGAGCATCAACTTTATTGGTGATGGATTGAGGGACGCGCTTGACCCTAAACTTCGTCGTTAAATTTTCTCTCCCAAGATTGTCAGGATTTAAGCTGTGGAAATTGCTGATTTTACCAAATCACATATCGATGAGCTTGTCGCATTGCGGCACGAGCTTCACATGTACCCAGATTTACCAGAAGAAGAGGAGAATGCTGCCAAAATTATTCAGCGCTACTTAAATAATTTGTCGACAGACAAGATCATCTCTGGCATCGGTGGCTGTGGAATTGTCTGTGTCATTGAGGGGGAAAATGATGGCCCGGCGGTGATGTTGCGCAGTGAATTGGACGCCTTGCCAATCGAAGAGAAGAACGATTTTGTTTATAAGTCAATATTTTCAGGAAAATCGCACAAATGCGGCCACGATGGTCATTCGGCCATTCTCGCTGGTGTGGCGCGTTATTTTTCGGAGAACCGGCCAAAATCAGGGAAAGTGATTCTCCTCTTCCAGCCTGCCGAAGAAAGCGGAACAGGCGCAGCAAATATGTTGGCCGATCCAAAATTTGATCAGATTTCATATGATTACGCATTCGCCCTTCACAATTTAACGGGTTACCCGTTAGGGCATGTAATCATCAAATCTGGTTCATTCAATTCCGCATCGCGGGGATTGGTCTTGAATCTATCAGGAAATGGTGCGCATCCGGCTGACGCGGGTCTGGCTCAAGACCCAGGGGGCATTCTGTCTGAGATCATCCACGAACTCTATCCCCTGCACAAGGGTTTCGAGACCGATGGTGAGTTTCTAAAAATCAATATCACTTATTTCTCGGCCGGTGACCCGTCGATGCATAAATCTCCTGGGGCGGGTGAGCTTCACGCTGTTCTGCGAACTGCAACAGATAAAGGAATGTCGCTTTTGATTGATCAAATTACATCCCTCATAGAAGAGAAATCTCTAAAGACAGGCATCGAGGTAGATATTGCTTGGGCAGGTATCTTTGATGCCACGAACAATCATCCCGAAGCGACTGAGTTGATCCGCGTAGCGGCACGGCGAGTGGGTACCCAAATCGTCGAATTGGAAAGCCCTATAGGTCCTTCCGACGACTTCTTTCGATTTATGAATCCGGTCAAGGGCGCCTTGTATGGGATTGGGGCAGGGGTTGATGTTCCGTGGTTGCATATGGATTTGTATGATTTCCCCGACGAATTAATTCCAAATGGGATTGAGCTCTCGATAGAAATTGTGAATCAGATATTGAAATAATTCAAAACAGAAGGATTTTTGATATGACAAGGAGACAAATTAACCAGGTGGTCGTAATCGGGGCAGGAACAATGGGGGCAGGAATTGCAGCCCACTTCGCAAACGCAGGATATCGTGCTGTATTGCTTGACATCGTTCCGACCGAATTGACGGAGAAAGAAGTGGGCATGGGATTGACGTTGGAGAGCTCGGCCGTTCGCAACCGGATTGTCAATGAGGGCTGGGCTCGGTGCATGAAATCTCGTCCAGCCAGCCTTTTTGCACCCTCAGTGGCAGCACGCGTATCGCTAGGAAACCTCGAAGACGATTTTGATCTCATTGCAGAAGCGGACTGGGTGATTGAGGCCATTATCGAGCGTCTGGATATCAAACAAGATCTGATGGCCCGCATTGATGAAGTCCGCAAACCTGATGCCATCATTGCCACCAATACCTCAGGAATTCCCATCCATCAGATTGCTGAAGGACGTTCGGAGAGCTTTCAGCAGCATTTCCTGGGAACTCATTTCTTTAACCCACCACGATACTTGAAACTTGTCGAATTGATTCCCCATGAGAAGAATAGCCTAGAGCTTGTAGAGTTTGTGCAGGATTTTTGTACACGGCGATTGGGTAAGGGCGTCGTGATATGCAAAGACACGCCGAACTTCATTGCCAACCGCATCGTTTCTGTGAGCAGCTATTTTGGGATGATCTATGCTTTTGAAAATGGATACACCATCCCAGAAGTCGATGAAATTACCGGCCCCGCAATTGGGCGTCCGAAAACTGGCACTTTCCGTTTGAACGATTTGATCGGCGCGGACGTCCGACTTCTGATTGCCAAAAGCCTATACGAGAACATCCCCCACGACCCCCATCGTGATGTCCTCCAGCACCCGAAGACAGAGGCTGTTTTCACCGAGATGGTGGAACGCGGCCTCCTGGGCAACAAAAGCGGGGCGGGATTCTATAATATGAAGGTTATTGATGGAGCAAAACAATTCTGGGTGCTGAACCTGGAGACCTTCGAACACGAGCCTGCGGGGGCGGTGTCATTTGAATCAATCAGCAGTGGTTGGAAAATCAAATCCGTAGCTGAGCGCATCGCACATCTGTCATATGCTCAGGATCGTGCTGGGGAGTATATCTGGAATTTGTTATCCAAAACGGTGCTGTATGCTGCCAGCCTGGTGCCTGAAATTTCGGATGATATCGTTTCCATCGATAACGCCTGCAAGTGGGGGTACGTGTGGAAATTGGGCCCCTTCGAAACTTGGGATGCCCTAGGGGTAGCTCGATCCATCGAGCGCATAAAAGACGCAGGGGGACAGGTCCCAGTCTGGGTGGAAACAATGCTTGAAGCAGGCTGTGACAGCTTCTACCAGAAGGACGAAGGTGTCATTATTGGTTATTATGATCCTCAGACCGAGGGCTATCTCCCGATCTCATCAGACCCTGATTTGATTTCGATAAAGGCATTGAAGAAAGAAGGTAAAGAATTAAAGGGTAATCCTTCTGCCAGCCTGATCGATATGGATGATGGCGTGCTGCTGCTTGAGTTCCATGCTCCTGCCAATGCGCTCAATCCCGAAATTAGGTCCATGATCTCGGAAAGCCTTGATGAACTTGAGAAGGACGCTTGGGAGGCAATGGTGATCGGCTCTCAAGGGAAGCATTTCAGCGCGGGTGCCGATTTGAATGAGATTGCCAGTATGACTGAAAATGGACAATTTGATCTGCTGGACGAAGATGTCTCTGATCTTCAGCAGCTTTTTGACCGCATTCGTTACCATCAAAAACCAATTGTCGCTGCGGCCTATGGCATGGTTTTGGGAGGGGGGTGTGAACTGATGATGTCTGCATCGAAAGTTGTTGCTGACGCCGAAGTACGCATCGGCTTGGTGGAAGCCAGCGTTGGATTGCTGCCCGCGGGCACAGGCGTGACAGAAATGGTCAAGCGCGTGATCAACCCCGTAATGCAAGTTACAGGGGCTGATGAACTCTCCCATGCACGGATGATTTTCGATCAAATCAGCCGCGGAAAAATTGCTGTGAGCGCAATTCAGGCCAGAGAAGTGGGGTTTTTGCGGAAAGATGATCAAGTAGTCATGAACCCAGATTATTTACTGGGCGAAGCAAAGCGCGCCGCGCTGAATCTGGCGGATGGATACGAACCGCGCAGCCCGGAGGTCGTTTGGGGTTGCGGTCGAGATATATTGGCTGCCCTGAAGATCGGTGCCTGGGGATTGACGGAGGGCGAATGGGCCAGCGAACACGATCTACTGATCAGCAATCACACGGCTTTCGTGCTTACCGGTGGTGATCTGTCTGTCTCGGGCTGGGTTCCTGAACAGCATTTGTTGGATCTTGAGCGCCGTGAGTTTGTGAAGCTGGCGAAGACTGATAAAACCCAGGAGCGCATTGCCCATATGCTGAAGTATCGCAAAGCGCTACGGAATTAGATTTGAGTTGTATTTGCACTTGTTGAAGGAGTTCTACTATGAGAGAAGCCGTTATTGTAGCTGGTAGTCGCACAGCGGTGGGCAAGTCGATCAAGGGCACTACACGCAATGTGCGGGCGGATGATATGGCGGCTGCGGTTGTAATGGACTTGCTGAATGAAGCCAAAGACAAACTCGACCCCAAGTTGATCGATGACCTCGTCTTGGGCTGCGCTTTTCCCGAAGGACCGCAAGGAATGAACATGGCCCGCCCTGTAGCAATCATGAGCGGATTGCCAGTGGAAGTCCCCGCGCATACTGTGAACCGCTTTTGTTCGTCCGGCTTGCAGGCCATTGCTGCAGCTGCTGAACGGATTATCGCGGATGGTGCCGATGTAATCATCGCGAGTGGTGTGGAATCGATGAGTTCTGTCCCGATGAAAGGGTTCCGCCCGAGTCCCAATCTCCCACTGGTAGAGCGATTTCCAGAGGTATATATGGGTATGGGGCACACAGCAGAGCGTGTTGCAGAGGAATTCAAGGTTTCGCGCGCGGACCAAGATGAATTTGCCTATTGCAGCCAGAAGAAGGCTGCCGCAGCTTTAGAAAAAGATATTTTCAGGGATGAGATCGTTCCCATGGAGTGGGATGAAGTAGTCGCTGGATCGAATGGTGAGCTCGTTCGAAATAAAGTCCGCTTCGACCGCGATGAACTTCCAAGGCCCTCGACCACGCTTGAAGGTCTGGCGAAACTGCGCCCGGTTTTCAAACCCAATGGCACGGTCACTGCAGGGAATGCGTCCCCGCTTAGTGATGGCGCGGCAGCTGTTTTGCTGATGGAAGCCAAAACGGCTTCCAGCTTAGGTTTTGAGCCGTTGGCTCGATTTGTAAGCTTCAACGTGGGCGGCGTGCGGCCTGAGATCATGGGTGTAGGTCCAATTGTGGCTATTCCCCGCGTGTTGAAACGAGCCGGGCTAACCCTTGATGATATGGACATCATCGAGCTCAACGAAGCCTTCGCGGTGCAAAGTTTGGCCGTGATGCGTGAAATGGAAATGAACCCTGAAGTTGTCAATGTCAATGGTGGCGCAATTGCTCTGGGTCACCCGTTAGGCTGCACTGGGGCCAAACTCACGGTACAGGCAGTCAATGAAATGCGCCGCCGCGGTGGCAAGTATTGTATGGTGACGATGTGCATTGGCGGCGGAATGGGAGCTGCAGGAGTTTTCGAGAATCTGAATTAATAGGATTTGGAGGCCTTCTTTTGTCTAAGCTGGCGAGTAAAACTTATCAATATGAGCAGTTCTCTGCTATTCGGCGATACGGTTGGGGTTGGATCACCTTCTCTCCTGATGGTTCTCAAGTCGCCTATCCGGTGGATACATCGGGGCAAATGAATCTTTGGCGGCAGTCAAGCGATGGAGGGTTCCCGCATCAATTGACGACATTCGAAAATCGGGCGGTATCTGCGGTTGCATGGTCTCCTGATGGGGAGAGGATTGCTTTTGCCGCAGATTTTGAGGGGGATGAGTTCTACCAGATCTTTGCCATACCAGCGCAAGGTGGTGTCCCCGTCAAATTAACCAACGCGGATAAAGCCTGGCATGAATTTTCAGCTAGATCCTGGTCCCCCAGTGGAAAATATCTGGCCTACAATGCCAATGATCGCACGCCGATCTACATGGATATCCTTGTACAGGAGACTGAGTCTGGAGAGGTCCGGCGTGTTCTGCACGGGGAAGAATACTACATGTTTGGCAACTGGGCACCCGATGATCAGCGCATTTTGGGTATTGAGATGCGAAGCCAGACTGATAGCAATCTCCATTTGATTGATATTCATTCTGGAGAGACCAAACTGCTTACGCCTCATGAAGGCGAAGTAAAATTCCAGCCTGGACCTTGGGCGTTAGATGGGTCAGGGTTTTATATGCTCACCAATCAGGACCGAGAGTTTACGGGGCTGGCGTATTACGACTTAGATACAGAAACCTGGGATTGGGTCGATTCGCCAGATTGGGATGTGCAGAACGTCCAAGGATCGTACGACGGCCAGTATTTGGCGTGGATCGTCAACGAAGGGGGCTATTCTGCCCTCTATGTTCGTGACCTCCGTCAGGACTACATGCTTTCGCTGCCCGACTTGCCCAAAGGCGTTATCTCCACCATCGAATTCTCTCCCGCTGGAAATAAACTGGCGCTGATGATGGCCTCACCAACACAATGCACGGAAGTTTTCATCCTTGATATCGTCGAAGTGACCTCTACACAAATTACGCACTCTATGTTGGGGGGGATTGATCAAGGAGATTTGATTGCGCCAGCGTTGATTTCCTTCAAAACCTTCGATGAGCGGGATATCCCTGCATTTCTCTTTAAACCCAAGAATGCTGACAAATCTAATCCTGTACCTGTAGTTCTCTCAATCCATGGTGGTCCACAGTGGCAGGAATTTCCCAACTATGCCTATTCAGGGGTGTATCAATATTGGTGCAGTCTCGGCATCGCCGTGTTGGCCCCTAATATTCGCGGCTCGACGGGGTATGGAAAATCGTATCAGAAGCTCATCCATCGCGATTGGGGTGGGGATGATCTCAAAGATGTGGAAGCCGCCGCAGTGTATTTGCGCAGCCTGAAATGGGTAGATCCGGATCGGCTGGGAATATTTGGTCCCAGCTATGGTGGATTTATCGTGCTCTCAGCGCTCTCGCGAATCCCAGATTATTGGGCAGCGGGTGTTGATATTGTTGGCCCCTCCAATATCGTGACCATGCTCAAAACGGGCCCCCCTCAATGGAAGAAATCAGGTGAGCGGATGATCGGAGATTATGAGAAGGATTATGATTTCTTGATGTCTCGTTCACCCGTCACATATGCCGATATGATCAATAAACCGCTTTTCATCATCCAAGGCGCTAATGATCAACGAGTTCCCAAATCCGAGTCCGATCAGATCGTAGAACGCATCAGAGAGAATGATGTCGAAGTCAGATATGATGTCTACGAAGATATGGGCCACATGTTTTTGAAGCGGGAATCGGAATTAAAAGCGTTCAAAGATATATCCGATTTCTTCGAGCATCATCTCTTAACCTAACTGAACGTTAATCGAAGAAAATCACAAGAAAGGAATATCCGATGCTTGGTAAAGAGGTCTACCACGCTACGTACAGTATTGTCGCCCGTGATCCTGAGACTGGGCAAATGGGCGTTGCGGCTCAGACGGGTACCATTGCGGTTGGCTCTGCGATCTCACACATCGAAGCTGAAGTTGGCGCAATTGCAGCCCAGGCAAGGATGGGAATGCTTCAAGGGCCTAAGGCTATGGCGTTATTGCGAGATGGGCATGCCGCGTGTGATGTTATTGACAAGATTGTTTCCGAAGATGAAGGTGCATTTATACGCCAATACGGCGTTGTCGATAAGGATGGGAATGCGGCTGCCTATACCGGAGAGCGCTGTATCCCTTATGCCAGTCACCACGTAGGCGATGGGTACACAGTACAAGCCAACATGATGTTGAATGCAACGGTTGTTGAAAAGATGGCAGAAGCCTATGAAAATGCAACCGGGACACTGGCAGAACGGATGCTGCAAACACTTTTCGCTGCTGAAGGCCAGGGGGGAGATATTCGCGGCATGCAGTCAGCGTCCATAAAGATCGTGCGTGGCCACGGACCTGAAATGGCAGAATTTCCTGCCTGGTTTGGGTTCATCGATATACGCGTTGATGATCATAAGGATCCATTGAAAGAGCTGGAGCGGATACTGCAACTGAAACTCGCTGTGCTGTATAATCACCAGGGCACAGGGTCCATTTTCGGGGGCAATCAAGAAGAAGGTCTCAAGTTTTACGAAGAAGCTCGATGCAAAGCCCCTGATTGGTTCGAGATTGCTTACTGGCAAGCCATAACCTTACTCGATGCTGCAGGGGATGCCCAAAAGGCAGCAGAGATCCTTGCGCCTGGGCTGGAAAGGGAGGCATCCCCTGAAAATTGGATCGAGCTTTTACGCCGGCTCGAAGCAGTTGGGGGGATTAGGTATTCAGACGCCGTGCATGAATTGATCGCGCTTCTCGAGTGATTTTGGGGATGCGTAATTTTTCAAGGGCAGACAAAGGGAAAATTTGGCATGGTTCAATTTGAACTAAACAGCACCTTTACAAAATAAAAGGAG
>CAYWIC010000114.1:0-17732 GCA_964458115.1 uncultured Anaerolineales bacterium
ACCCCACTTCACGGGTTTGGGGGGGGTTTTGGGGGGGGGGGGCCCCCCCCCCACCCCCTATTCCCAGCCATTTTCTCGCTGAACTGCGTCAGTTCTAAAATTATCAATAAAAGCGAGCGAGCGTGGGTATTTTACCCACGCTCGCTTATTTTTCGGGGAAAAGTTGTTGTACGTGTATGCCGATTAATGAAATTGCCTTTTCAATCAGGAGCCGGTTGGCTTCGATCTGGTGCCAGCGACTGGCGCCTGAGGAATGGGGCAATGGGACGATGAAGCGGCCATCGACTTCTTTTTGTGTGCCGATGATGTCGGTCAATTTTGCACTCTTGGGGAAAAATAGATTGATGGCCAATCTGCCAATAGGGATGATCAGGGCTGGGTTGATGAGCTCAATTTCGCGTTCCAGATAAGGGTGGCAGAATTCCTGCTCGATCCGGCTGGGGACGCGGTCTCCGCTGCCTGATGCCGATCGCCCTGGATAGCATTTGGTCACCGAGGTCATGTATTGCGTGGTGCGGTACCAAGTTTCTTCGAGGCCAGCTTCTGCCAGCCATTTGAATAAGCGCTGCCCTGAACCTGCATTAAAGGGTCGGTTGGCTTCGACTTCGGTGATACCGGGTGCTTGTCCGATGCTCATAATGCGAGCGCCCATCCTTCCAGAGAAGATTGCCGGAGGCGTGATCTCATGCCCTTCGTCCAGGCATATGCGGCAACTGCGCATGCTTTTGTGAAGTTGAATTAGAGATTTTTCTTGATCAGTCATATTAATTGATTTGTTTCTGGGGTAACCGAATATCCTATCAGGTAAACTTCCAAAAATGGGGGTACGCAGGTGGCGTAGCCCCTTTTTTAGAAATCGGTTATCTAAATAATCGTGCGAAGCACATCCAAGCGACTTTAGCTTTTTTCTCCGATTATTTCCTTCCACTTCTTTTTGATCAGCATTGCATCCTCTTCGAGAATTGGGCTTTCGCACAAGATGCGGCCGCCGCTCTTAGAATCTTTTAGCGCTTGCAAGATGGCTGCGAGGTTCAGGTCGGACTCTTCGATGGGGAGATGTTCTTTCTCACCCTTGGGGGTGTACTCAATCCCAGATAGGTGGATGTGCAACCTCTGGAGTGAGTCTGTGCCCAGGGCTTTTGCATAGGCTTTGAGCGCTAACACCCACTCATCATAGCTGTTCATGGCTCCATCACCCGTGCGGGCATGCAGGTGGGGGAAGTCGATGCAAGGCTCAACACCCTCAATGGCGACGCTCATCTCTAGGGTATCTTCTAACGATCCCAACATGGCAGATTTCCCCATGGTTTCAGGACGTAAGATGACATAATTTTCCGCGGCGCGCAGTTCTTCGACACAGCCGGCCAAACGCTCGATAGCAATGGGGAGCACATCTTCCGGGGGGTTGCCGAAATACGAACCGGGGTGAAAGATGATGTCTGTGGCTCCAGCGAGGTTGCCAAAATGAGCCGCGTCCATCAAGCGTTTGCGAGATTTTGGCCACTCCTCTTCATCGGCGTTCAGGTTGATGAAGTAGGGCGCATGCACACTGATGCCCACATCATGCTCTTCGCCAGCGGCCTTGATGTTTGCGCAGGTCTTTTCACCGACTCGGACTGAACGCACCCAACCTAATTCCAGGGCATCGAGCCCCAATGAGGGCAAATGCATCACAGCTCCCACGCTGCCACCAGGTTTCTTGGGATTGGATTTTGGGGAGCCGACGGTTCCGAAACGAAAACTAAATTCAGACATGGTTGTACCTCTAATAAGTTTCTTCGGGAGAGGGTATCTTACAAACATCCTGGAAGTTGGTAGATTAGGGGGTATGGACGTGCACTGCACGCCCATACCCCCTAATCTACAATTCACCATGGGAACCCTCAGATGCCCTTTTCTATTATCAATCGTATTTTATCTAATAGTGGTGGACCCAATATTAAAAACCCGATGAGAACGGAGGCGGCAGCCGTGATCAAGACTGCTGCCGCGCTGACATCCTTACTGATTTTGGCCAGATCATGTAGCTCAGGTTGAATCAGGTCTGTCAGGCTTTCTAGCGCAGTATTGAAGAACTCTGCTGCCCATACGATTGCCATGGTCAGGATGAGAATGGCCCAATCTTGGGGGGTGAGACTCAGCCAAAGACCAAGGGCAATTACGGCAATACTGAGACTAGCATGAATCCAGGTGTTACGTTGGGTGCGCAGGACATGCCACCAACCTTCGAGGGCGTATCCAATCGCGTTTTTCCGGGACCGAAAGAATGAAATCATTATTTATCTTGAATGATGAATGGAGTGTGATTTTATTCGGATAGGGTGATATTGCTAATTCCAAGCTGACTGAGGATCTCGGTTTGGATCGCCCACATGCGGTCTTTCTCTTTTGGATTAGCGTGGTCATATCCTAGCAAGTGTAGCAGACCATGTACGATCAATAATTGCAATTCTTCAGCGATCTCGTGGCCACCTGCCTGGGACTGGGCTTCCGCTCGAGGGTATGAGATCACCACATCTCCCAAGTATGCAGCGCCACTTTCGGGGTCAGTCAACTCTGAGGGAAACGAAAGCACATCGGTGGGTGTGTCTATCCCTCGGAACTGGGAATTCAAATCACCGAGCTGTTCCTCCGAGGTAATAACGATGCTGACTTCACCATTTGAGGGAGCTTTCTGGTGGTGAAGTGTGGCTAAAGCCGCGTTTTCGATGAGCTGGTGTTCGATATGGGGACGGTAGCTTTCGGCAATATCAAGGTGAATGTGCATCGGGAGGTTCTGCGTTGGCTTCCTGTAGCACTTTTCTTGTGGGTTCTGTGGGGATATTCAGCGTAGGGTAGTCGACGCGCGGGTGGTAAATTCCCCTCAAGCTGGCAAAAAAGGAATCAGAGATGGTTTGTAGTTCGAGTAAGGTCAGCGAAGTATCGTCGAGCTGATTTTGGCTGAGGCGTTTGTCGATCGTATCCTCGACGAGGAAACGGAGTTGCTCCTCGGTTTCCGGCTTTTGTGAACGGATGCGAGCTTCGCAGCCATCAGCCAACATAACCAATGCGGTTTCGCGTGATTGAGGCCGGGGGCCAGGATACATGAACAGGCTTTCGTCTACCAGTGATTTATCTCCATTGTTGGCGTTGATTGCTTGCGTAAGCTGGTATTGAGTTTTTAGATTGCCGTGATGCTCCGCGATGAAGGCTTTAATGCGACTGGGCAAGCGATGGTCGCTGGCCAATTCAAGCCCATCGGTTACGTGTTTGATGATGAGAGCAGCGCTATCAGCCGGGTCTAGATCGTCGTGGGTATCAATCTTGCCGGGGATTTGGTTCTCGATAAAGAAATAGGGGTTTTTTGCTTTGCCAATATCATGGTAAAGGGCACCCACGCGAGTTAGCAAACTGTCTGCACCAATCCGTTCAGCTGCCTGCTCAGATAAATTAGCAACTTGTAGGCTGTGCTGGTACGTACCAGGCGCGTTGCGTAGCAGATATTCCAAAAGTGGGTTATCGGGCCGGGAGAGTTCTAGCAACTGCAGCGGGGTAATTTGTCCCAATATAGGCGCCAGAAGATATTGGAGCAAGACAGTTACCCCGGCTGCGATGAGGCCGTTTAAAAGCGTGGTTGCCGATTGGGTTGCCAATTCGATCAGATTGATCTCGGGTTGGATAAGGTGGAATGCTGTGATAATTGCGGCCCCAGAAGCGGCTACAGTGACTCCCACCCAAAGATAGGTGCTGATGCGTTGTTCCCTTTTTGGGATCAGAACTCCAAAGAGGCTGCTGATACCATAAAACAAGATCAGCACTGCACTATTGGGATGTCCATATACTATGAGCAGGATCAGCGGCATGACGGAAATGAGGGCTAGTTCTTCCCTGAACAGGCTGGCTGTGATCAACGCGTATGCCGACAGGGGAAATAGATAAGGAGCCAGCACATGCATGGGTAATGCCAATCGCCCTAATGCCAAGAAAGCCAGGAAAAGAAAGGCGACCATCAGCAAGCCGCGCGTGTTTTCTCCTCTTTGGGGTTTGCGGCGCACAACGATGATTGCCAAGCTGGCTGATAGCATTACCAATAAACCCGCACTGGCGGTTTCCTGCCAACGGCTTTCGGGGTGAGCCAAACCCATGTGACGCAAGGCCTCTACATCCACTTCATTGACGACTTCACCGCGCTGAACAACGACCTCGCCGGCAGCATACGAAACAATGACTGGTTCTACGGCATCGACGGCTTGTTGACGGGCAGACTCGGTTAGATTCTCGTTGTAGAAACTGTTTGGAGCGATGAACGCTGAAACCAAGTCGGCGACGATTAGTGCTTGATCTGCAGTGATCGCCAAAGAAACCAGGTTGGGTACAGTATTAAGGCGGTCATCGACGTGATTTTCCCTAATGGTATTGCGCATGACTTGCTCAAGCACCACGATGGCCTCTTGTTCAACGGCATTCCAGCGGGATTCATTTAATTCCAGGATTCCAATCGCAGTATCTTGGGTGAGGGTGATACCTTGCAAAGCGGCCAGATCGGTCAACTTCTGATCGTTCGAGGCATAGTTATCGGAGCGCACGCTGGTGATATACCCCAGGGCAGCCCTTAACTGCTCGAGTTGTTGCCTGGCGATATTTGTATCTGCACGAGTATATTTCGACGAAACTGAACTGATCGCAATCTGACGCTGTTCCTCTGTGCGGACTGTGCTTTCATAGCTGATAGCAGATGGAGCGAGAATATCCTCCTCGGCAACGTCCCCCGTTTGCAGGTCCCCCGCGGAAGAGGTGAACACGGGGGTATAAACTACAATAGCCATGACGGCTACACTGCTTGTAATCAGCAGGGCGACCAGGAAAAGCAACCTCTGCCAGGGCAGTTTCGATAATCTTGCATTCATGAATTAATCGACAGGATAAAGTGCCAGTTACTGCTAGCTGTGATTATTGATACCACTTAATAATTTATCGGCTTATTGGGAAAGCAACTGCCGTACGATCTGGTTGGCCTCTTTTCCATCGGCACGGCCGCGCACTTTGGGCATGAGGACTTTCATGACAAGGCCCATTTCCTTAGGAGATGTGGCACCGGCTTCAGCAATCGCCTCTTTGACTAGACTCTCAAGTTCCTCGCGGCTAAGCGCTTGAGGGAGATATTCTTCTAGGACAGCGATTTCGGCCTCGGCTTCAGTAATGAGGTCATCGCGCTCCGCTTTCATTGCCCCCTCGATGGTCTCGTGGCGGGCTTTGACTTCCTTTTGTAGGATGGCCAGGACATCTGGCTCATCCAGCTCACCTTTTTTCTCGACCTCGGCGTTTTTAATGGCCGTCATCGCCATGCGCACCACGCGTTTTCGCCGTGCGTCTTTGGCCTTCATGGCCTCTTTTAGGGATTGGGTCAATTTTTCCTTCGTACTCATGGGTTCGATTATACCGCGATTGATATTATCAACTAATAATTGTCACAAGTTGATCCGCCAGATTTAAGGGTGTAGGGGGTCCTAAGCACCCCCTACACCCTTAAATCTGGCTAGTTCTACAACGATTCCCAGAATCCCAGCTGCCTCTCCCACTTTTGGGAGAGGCAGACCATTATTTGACAATTCCTTCGAATGATTATCGTAATTTACCCACCTGCACCATTTGAAGCTCCGTTCCCTGTAATTTTCTGGCTGCTCAGATTCTTATTTCAATATGTAATTCAGCTACTTTAGCCTCCCAAAAAAGTATGTCCCTGGACCGTCATAGGTGGTGACGACACGCTTTTTGATTTCATTTCCTTTTCCAGTATTTATGAACCAATCATGTTGTTTAATTCCGTCCTTATAAAAATCGAGTGTTTTTGAGAAGTCTCCAGTCTCGACCACATTATCCCAGTACAAAATCTCGCCTGGAGTCATATTACAATAGACCTGAGCCCAAACATTACCAGTCTTTGTCCCGTCAGGATCAAATATCTCAATTTGGATTGAGTTGGAAATATCATGGGTCCGGTTTTGCTGAACCGAAGTAATGTGGCCTTTGGATAGCCTTATCGTAGTCCCAACTGGTAGCCCATCCGGAAAATAAATCCCACATCTTCCAAAACTAGCATTGTATGGCCCACCAATATGATTCTCTTGAACAATGAAAACCTTTGTTTCAGATTCTTCAACCACTTCGGGTTCCTCAGCAACTTCGGCTTCGTCCGTTGGGTCGCCAGCTGGTGTTGGGGGCGAGGCCGGGCCTGCGAAAGCAACTTGCTGCGTCAAGAACAAAGTAACGAGCAATATCCCTATGGCAAATTTGAATTTTGTAGACATTGTGATCCTCCTTTTTCGAATAAAGAATTGCAGTCCAGTGGGGAATTGCCTGGGATAGGGGGTTCGGGCAACGCCCGAACCCCCTATCCCAGACAAACCATGTTTCAAAAACATATCTCCAAAATTTTTAACATAGATTATGGATTACTGTGGTTCACCTCCTGATCATTGACATATTCAAGCAAATATTCAGAGAAGGCGGCCAAGGAAATGAAATGTTGCTTCTCTCCGCTGGGAATGTGTTCGATCTGCACCATCCACCCCGAATCGTCTTCTGGATCTCGCCACATACGTACCAGGAATGAAATGTAGTCTGATTTGGATGCTTTCATAACTCAAGCATATAAGAGTATTACCATGCTGTCGTCTGCTGGATGACCTATTTTCGGCATGCATTTGAGAGCCTGAGACCATGACTATGCTATGACCGGTCATAGTGGCAGACCAAAAATAGGCGTGTGTGGCGCTTCGCATCACACACGCCTATTTTTTTGTTTTAGATGGAGGAAAATCGGATTTCAACCAGCTCTATTGGATTTGAAGCAATGGCAATTTGGCGCAGACGTGAAATCCCCCCTCATCGGTTGGCCCAGCTTCAAAGATTCCCCCCAACGCTTCAACGCGCTCGCGCAATCCCCGCAGACCGAATCCCCCTGATGACATCTTTTCGATCGATTCTGACATTGGAATGGGGGCATTCTCTACCGATAAAGTCACAGTCGCCGGGCTGAAGTTCAATCGAACGAGCACCTTAGTTGTATCTGAGGCATGGCGTTGGACGTTTGTCAGCGACTCTTGTACCACCCGGTAAAGTGGCAGTGAATAATGCTCAGGTAGTGGATACTTGTCCCCAGAAATCTCCCACGCGGTGCAGATACAAGTTTGGATTTCGAATTCTTCGATCATCGTTGCGATGGCTTCTGTCAGGGAGAGGGTTTCCAGCGCCGATGGGGCCAGCGCATCTACCGCTCTGCGCACATCGGATAACCCAGATTTGACCAAATTCCGTGCTCGATCTTGCGCTTGCTGGCGTTCCGATATCTGGTCAGGAGGTAATCGAGTTATCAATTCAGTTTGAATATCCAGGGCGGTGAGAGTATGACCTAAGGTGTCGTGGATTTCGCGCGCCAGACGGTTGCGTTCCTGACTAACAGCCAACTCCTCGGCCTTTAACGTGTATTTTTGTAGTTCGCTATGCGCGTCAGCCAATTGGGAGGTCATCGTATCCAATTGGTCGCGCTGGATCCAATAGCGCATCAGGAATTCGACGGCGACGATGCCAAAAGCATACCAGGGTAGATCATTTAACAATACAATCCCGCCTTCTTTTAGCCCCCAAAGTATCAGATAGCTTGCCCCGCTTACAGCGATGAATATTAAAGTGTAGAGCAATCCCCAGCGACGATTGCCCGAGAAATAAAGTAGCGCGCCGTACCCATCGAAGACGATCATGTAATAGAGTATTTCTATTTTTCCCTGACTGACAAATGAGGTACTAAAGAGTACGATCACTCCCAAAATAGCAACTACAGCTATTAACTTGAGGGAATGCTTTATGAATAGATCTTCCCAACGAGATATCCCTAAACTGAATAAAGCGATGATGATAATTGTCATTACCCCATACAAAAGTAAGGCTTGACTGGTGTAAGGGGGCTTGATGGTTAGCGCATTGTAGATGTATAACGCAATGCTGATGGCAGCAAATGCAAACATCACAAATCGGAGTTCCTGGTTGATATTCTGCCTGACCCGCGGTGATAGTTTATTCATCAAGTAATCCCCATTCAACAGCCAACCGTGCTGCGTGCGTGCGGTCTCGGGCGTTCAATTTTTCCAAGATATGGCTGACGTGATTCTTTACTGTGCCTTCAGAGAGGACAAATTGCTCAGCAATCTCAGCATTTGATAGACCATCAGCGATCAGATGGAGCACTTCCCGCTCGCGCGGGGTGAGGCGTTCGATAAAGATGGGATCTACTTCGTTGGGATGGGTGGCGCGATGGATCACCTTTTGGGTGACTGCCGGATCGAGCACGGATTCACCCCGGTGAACCGCACGGATCGCGGCGGCTAGATGATCTGGGTCGGCGTTTTTGAGCAGGTACCCTGCTGCCCCAGCAGATAGCGCTTCAAAGACATACTCATCATTATCGAAGGTAGTCAATACGATCACGCGCATGTCCCGGTGGCGAGTGCAGATCTCGCGTGTGGCGGCTACGCCGTTCATTCCAGGCATGCGCACATCCATCAAGATTACATCGGGTTGAGTTTTGGGGATCAACTCCAGGACAGATCGTCCATCTTCGGCTTGGCCGACCACATCTAAATCTGGGATCAGACCAAGTAATGCTGCTAATCCCTCTCGGATCAACCTTTGGTCATCAACAATGACGATACGGATGTTGGCCATGAAGATCCTCAGAGAATCAGCCCATTGGATGGCGCATCCTCTGCCCTCCGATTAAATGCAAGTGCAGGTGATAGATCTCCTGTCCCCCATCGCGATTGACGTTGATGATCAATCGGTAGCCAGATTCGGCGATGCCCTCGTCTTTTGCAAGGGTTTTGGCCGTGGTGAACAAATGTCCCACAAGAGCCTCGTCCTCTGTCGAGAGGTCGTTGATCGTGGCGATATGTTTATTTGGGATGATCAGGATGTGGGTTGGCGCTACAGGGTTGATGTCCCGAAAGGCTGTGATCTGCTCATCCTGGAACACTGTATCGCTGGGGATCTCTCCAGCAATGATTTTGCAGAAAAGACAATCACTCATTGGCGTCCTCCTTGGCAGGTCTTAACGCAGATATCAGATTTGGGCGTGTACAGAAAAATTGGGTTCCTATTTACAGGTCTATTTGTAGACTAATTTTATCTCACCGTAAAGACCTTTTTCGTTAACACCAGTTAATGTTACTGGTGTGATCTGATTCCATAAACGCTGGGGGGCCTGAGCGCGCACGCGCAGATAATTATCTGTCAATCCACTGACTGTCCAACCTTCAGGGCCAAGGGATGTGGCGCTTTCCCAAAGCACAGGGATATTCTTGCCTACAAAGCGTTCCTGGTATGTCGCTTGGGCTTCTTCGAAGAGCGTGCGCATCTGAGCATTGCGTTCTTTGCGGACTTCATGTGGCACATGGTCGGGCATGCGAGCTGCGGCCGTTTGAGGGCGCGCCGAATATGTGAAGACATGCCCCCCCGCGAAGTTCATGCGCCGAGTGAAGGCCAGGCTCTCTTCGAACTCAGATTCGCTCTCCCCAGGGAAGCCCACGATCACATCGGTGGTGATTGCAGCATCGGGGATGGCCGCGCGGGCCGCAGAAATTAATGCTGCGTACTCATCGGGGGACGTTTTGCGGGCCATGCGTCGCAACGTTTCTGCGCACCCAGATTGTAAAGGAAGATGTAAGTGCCTGGCTAGACGATGATTCTGCCAGAGGCTGAAGAAATCCTCATCCAGATCCCACGGTTCCAGCGATGAAAGTCGCAGACGCGGAATTTCTGTTTCTTGCAGAATTGCTTCTACCAGGTTTTCTAGATGTTGCGGCGTATCGAAATCGCTCCCCCAGGAGCCCAGATGCACCCCCGTGAGCACGGCTTCTTGGGTGCCCCCTCGGTGCGCAGTCCGGATATCCTTGATGATCTCTGGGGCTGGACGGCTAACTCCACCCCCGCGTGCGACCGTGGTGATACAAAAGGTGCAGCGGTTATCGCAGCCGTCCTGGACTTTGATGAAAGCCCGCGTGCGCAAGCGTGCTCCAGGGATCGGTTCTCGTTCTACGGGTTCGAGATCGAAAGATTCGGCGGGAATTTGAAGGATCTCAGATACCAAACCATCTTTTGCGAAGTTGGGAATAACCATACTGACCCCGGGGAGGGCTGCCGCGTTTTGGGGTTCGATCGTCGCCCAACATCCAGTAGCGATCACCTCAGCGCTGCCCGCGCGCGCCGCCCCGCGGATCTTCTTGCGCGAGTCGGCTGCCGCGGCTGTAGTGACCGTACAGGTGTTAACTACCGTCAGATCTGCCTCAGCCGGATCCGAAACCAACGCATGCCCGGCGGCGCGGAATTGCCGGGCGTAGGTTTCGATCTCACTCTGATTCAGACGGCAACCAACAGAATCAAGATAAATTTTCATCAAATAAACAAAACGTGCAAACGTGCTTACTTGCCATCGATTTTAGGGCTTCTTGACGACAAAGTTGTCGAAATGAATATCTGTGCCAGGTTCCGCGAAAGTTCCCGCGATTAAACCGACATCACCGGATGAAAAAGTCGCATCCTGCACATCAGCCAGTTGAGTTCCGTTGGTATGAAGTACCAGGTGCGAGCCTACACAATCTGCTTTAATGCGGTTCGTCGAATTTCCCTGCTTGATGGCATCATCGGGATACATTTGGTCAGTGCCGATCAATTCCTGCTCGCCATTGACCACTTTGCCGATTCCATAGTAACCATCACTGCTGATGATAAAGAAATAGAAGTTATCGACATCCTGATAGCGGCAAATGATGCCAAAATCATTATCGTCTGGGCCACCGACTTTTTCGGCGTCGACCTCAATAACCACATCGGTGAAGTTTAATCCGGGGTTCGCCCAGATGTCAGTTTCATCTGTGTTGACAAACATACGGTAATAACCGTTCTCATAATCTGTAATACCTTCGGTTACCTCGACCTGGTCCCAACCACTGGATGAATCTGAAAAATCATCCTGGAAAAGCACATCCGGAGGAAGCGCGGGTTCTCTTGCAGCGGGTTCCTCACCGCCGAAAACGCTGCATGCCAGGGTAGCAATTAGCAAAGCAACTATGATAGCTAGAAGATGTTTTCTTGTATGCATGGTTTTCTCCTATCGGCAAAAGGTTTCCATGAATTCATAAATATCGCTAAATTGTAGCATATCGGAGTGATTTGGTGCATTTAAGGTGCCGTATTTTCTTGTATCAGACGCCGGGCATGTTCGGCGGTGGGAGAGTGTGGAGCTAAACTGATTGCCATGGAGAGATGAGTTTCTGCCATAGCAGGTCGTTCGGTCAATGTGTATAGCAATCCCAAATGTAGGTGCGCTGGCGGGTAGTGTTCATCGTGTTGAAGAGCCTGCAACAAATAGCGTTCCGCATTGATATAGTCCCCTAGACGGAATAAAACCTGTCCCATGACATCAAGAGAAGCCGGATTATTGGGCGAAAGAGATACCGATTGGCGGGCTGCGGTCAATGCAATACCATACAAATCGAGGTTGTAACGAATGCAGAACTCGGCCAGGGCTTGATAAGAAGCTGGGTCGTACGGGTCGAGTTCTATGGCGCTTTCATAGAAAGTTTGTGCGCTAGCCAAGTCGCCAAGTTGTGCCCACATTTCTCCCAGGTGGATTTGGATGGTAGCGTTATATGGGTCTAGTGCGGCGGCGGATTGCAAGTACACTTGAGCTTGTTGATGATCTCCATGGCGCTGCCAGTACAGTGCCATGAATGTGTGGGCGGCCAGGGATTCAGGATCCAATGTCAGTGCTTGCTCTAATTCTGCAAGACCCCTCTCCGGCAGCGGATTGTCGAGCTGTTGGTAGGCTTCTCCTAGATAGGCCCAGGCTTCGGCATAGTCAGGTCGCAGTTGGGTCGCGCGTTGAAACGCGTGGGCGGCATATTGCCATAGGTCGTGCTGGGCGAGTTTTTGTCCAGACACCAATAGGGTATAGACAGGTTCATCTTTGGGCAAAGCGCGTTGAATGACGAAGGCCAATTCTCGGGCAAAGGTTGGCCCATTTGGATCATGCTCCGCTGCCTGAAGAAGGTAAGGGGGGGCAGATGCAGGTTCGTGGGCGGCGAGTAAGATACCCAGATCGTAGTAGAGGCCGGAGATCGGATATTGGAGATTGGAGGTTGGAGATTGGGACTCTAGGATCTCTTTTAGTGCACTGATGGCTCCAGTGAAATCACCTTTTGAAAAATAGGCTTTTGCCAGGCGCGCGAGCGATTCTTCCGAAAATGTGAATTTCTTGTTGATTGTTTCCCACGTGTGGATGGCCAGATCTGTCTCGCCAACAAACTGGTAGGCATTTCCCAACTCTAGGTGTCCTGACGCAGAAAGTTGTTTGGCGCCTTGGGCCTGACCAAAATACTCGATGGCTTTCTGATAGGCCTCCTCGGCCATCGCGCTGTGCCCAGCTTGCTCCCAGAGATCATTCCTCCAGGGAAGCTGCTCGGCGAGTAGGGCTAGTTCATCAGCGGCCCGGAGGTTGTTACCTCTTTGGGCCTGGCGCGCCACCTCAAACCCCCGTCTGACAATGTGCGGTCGAGGGGCGATACCCAAAAGTGCAATGATGATCGTAAAACCAAGAATCCGCTGAATGATGCCTTCATCCCATAGATTTCTCATACGCCAATTATACAGGTGGTGCGTCCTTCCTCAAAGAATTGCAAGAGTATTGCTGCTTGATTCTATATTCAAAATGCTATACAATAAATTCAAGTGACCTACTCATAGCAGTACAAAGGAAGCAAGATGGAAACAGAGAACAATGAAACCGGTCACATCGATACCATAAAGGTCGCAGCGCAATCCCGTACTTCTGCTGTGGCCGGCGCGATTGCGGGCGTCTTTCGGGAGCACCAGCGCGCCGATGTACAGGCAATTGGGGCCAGCGCAGTAAACCAAGCCGTTAAAGCTCTAGCACTCGCCAAAGGATATCTAGAAGAAGACGGCTACAATATTGTGTGTATACCCTTTTTCGTCGATGTGGAAATCGATGGTAAGGTGCGCACAGCGATCCGCTTCACTGTCGAGCCTCACTAAGCCCAAACTTTCCGAGCAGTTTTATATCCCATACTGCGGGGAATTTATTCGCGCGCCACATTATCACCCCGAATTGCTTGTGATATGGCAGCATGGTAGAATCCCCCTGGTATAGATCAAACTTCTAGAACCAGAGGAAGATAAAATGGAAAAACAAGTTGGTACATTTGCAGTCAAAAAAGGATTGGCTCAAATGCTCAAGGGCGGTGTGATCATGGATGTAGTCACCGCTGAACATGCCCGTATTGCTGAAGACGCTGGTGCAGTAGCCGTTATGGCATTGGAGCGTGTCCCTGCTGATATTCGAGCGCATGGTGGTGTGGCGCGTATGAGCGATCCTGGACTCATCGAAGAGATCATGGAAACCGTTTCTATTCCGGTGATGGCCAAAGTTCGCATCGGTCATTTTGTCGAGGCGCAAATTCTGGAATCCTTAGGTGTGGATTATGTGGATGAATCTGAGGTGCTCACCCCTGCCGATGAAGAGCATCATATCTACAAGCATGACTTCAAGATTCCCTTTGTGTGTGGTTGCCGCAATTTAGGTGAAGCTCTGCGCCGAATTGGAGAAGGCGCGGCGATGATCCGCACGAAAGGCGAGGCCGGTACTGGTGACGTTGTCGAAGCTGTGCGTCATGCACGCTCCGTACTGGGCTCCATCCGACAATTGCAGAGCATGCCCGATGAAGAACTGATGGCATACGCTAAAAATATCGGTGCCCCTTTTGAGATTATTCAGGAAACCAAGGAGCTGGGCCGCTTGCCGGTAGTCAATTTTGCTGCTGGTGGCATCGCGACTCCTGCAGATGCCGCCCTGATGATGCAATTGGGGGTCGATGGTGTTTTCGTCGGCTCAGGAATCTTCAAGTCTGGTGATCCTGCCATCCGGGCTGCAGCTATTGTAAAAGCTACTACACATTTCAACGATCCCGCTATCCTTGCGGATGTCAGTCGAAACCTGGGTGAGCCTATGGTAGGGCGTCAGGTGACGGATATCCCTGAAGCGGAATTGATTGCGCAACGAGGTTGGTAAATCGGACTGGAGATGGGAGACGGAGGACAAATCAGAATCTTGTCTTTTGTCTCCAGTCCTCATCATTGTAATGAAAATTGGAGTCCTCGCCCTACAAGGCGACTTCATCGAACATATTCACGCCCTCCGGCGCATTGGTGTCGAGGCTTGCGAGGTTCGCCTACCAGGTCAATTAGCAGAGCTCGATGGCTTGATCATCCCAGGCGGAGAATCAACCACTATTGGGAAGCTGGCCATCGACTTCGAGTTGTTGGAACCGCTGCGCGATTTTGGTCGTCAAAAACCCGTCTGGGGAACCTGCGCGGGCGCGATTTTCCTCTCCAAGGATGCTCGCAGGGAGCAACCTCTGCTTGAATTGATGGATATTACTGTGGAGCGCAATGCCTTCGGGCGGCAGGTGGACAGCTTCGAGGTAGATCTGAGCGTCCCTGCCCTGGAAGCTGTAGATCCCACTGGGACGCCATATCACGCCATTTTCATTCGCGCCCCACTGATCGAATCTATCCAGGCTGATGCCGAAATGCTGGCATCCCTCCCAGATGGTCGCATTGTTGCCGCACGCCAGGGCCATTGGTTGGCGACGGTTTTCCACCCCGAACTCACCCCCGATGATCGCTTTCATCGATACTTCGCAGAGATGATCCGTACGATATAGAATATATGCTGCGTCCCCTAGGATGGCGAGATCTGCCCACTCTTTACCGCTATCGCAACCAGGGCGTATTCTTGAACAGCGCGCTGGTGGCGACGCGCGGCACAGGGTTGATCCCCAGTGTTTTGTTCGCAAGCCTGAACCCCACCACTGGTTTGACAACCTGGGTGTGCATGGAAGATTGTGACGAACATCCTTTAATGGGTCAGAGTTTGCACGTGGCCTCCTCCCAGACGGCACGTCTTTCTTTCCTGGCTCCTCGCGAAGCGCTGGAATCTCCCAGCACCCAAGCATTGCTTGAACAACTTGCGCGCCAGGCCGGGCAGCGTGGTGCCTTTCACCTTTTGGCAGAGGTGGAAACAGACTCTTCGGTCTTTGAAACCTTGCGAAAAGCCGGGTTTGCTACCTACGCTCGACAGAGAATCTGGAGTTGGGATAAAGATCCTGCGAAACCCACAAGCGAGCGGCATTGGAGCATTGCACAATTTGCTGACCTGCCGCGCATTCAGGTGCTTTATCGTCAGGTCGTGCCAGAATTTATCACACAGATTGAACCGCTAAACGGAGGCTCGTCGCTACCCGCGTTGGCTTATTATGAAGGCAACGAAATGATCGGCTTTGCCATTGTCAGCTATGGAGCGCACGGCATTTGGGTGAAACCATTTCTACGTCCCGATGTAGATGGGATCGATTCCTTGATCAAGAATCTGATCGCGGATATTCCAGACCGTCGATCGCGCACAATATACCTTTGTGTCAGAGCTTATCAGCCTCACCTGGAGCCAGCCCTGGAAGCTTTAGATGCAGATCCAAGCAAAGGTCAAACCGTGATGGTCAAACATATGGCTGCCCATCATAAACTAAGAGAATCTTTTAAATTGCCCAACCTAAATGGGCAACCAGAAACCCCTCTGGCCCAGACACAGCACAACGTCTATTCCAGCGGTGAGATCGTTAACCATGCAAGCACAAAGAATAACCGATGATCTTGATGCCCTGATGGCGGTGCTGCCTCCTGATATCGCGCAGGCAATCAACGACGCTAATGATAGCGCCAACTTCTTAGAAGTGGTTTTAGATTTGGGCCGAGTCCCAACGGCGCGTTTCCTAAAAGGTGAAGTTATCCTGCGGGAAGAGGAAGTCAGTCGTGCGGATATCGACTCTGTAGGCTCGCGCGTGGGTGTATTCGATGATGACAATCGCGCTGGTTTGGAGCGCACGTTACACCGCATCTCAGCCATCCGCAACCGGCGTGGCGCAATCGTTGGCCTGACCTGTCGGGTGGGACGCGCGGTTTATGGCACTACCGAGATCATCAAAGAATTGATCGAAGATAACAAGAGCATCCTTATCTTGGGACGCCCCGGCGTGGGCAAGACGACCATGCTGCGCGAGGCGGCCCGGATTTTGGCTGAATCGAAACGAGTGGTGATTGTCGATACTTCCAATGAGATCGGCGGCGATGGGGATGTTCCCCATCCAGCAGTGGGACGCGCCCGGCGGATGCAGGTGGCCAAACCCTCCCTGCAACACGAGGTGATGATCGAAGCGGTGGAGAACCACAACCCCGAGGTGATCGTCATCGATGAGATTGGCCGCGAATTAGAAGCCATTGCCGCCCGCACCATCGCTGAGCGTGGTGTGCAGTTGATCGGCACGGCACATGGTAATACCCTGGAGAACTTGCTGCTAAACCCTACGCTTTCTGACCTGGTTGGTGGCATCGAATCCGTTACGCTCTCTGACGAAGAAGCCCGCCGCCGGGGCACCCAAAAAACTGTTCTGGAACGCCGCTCTCCACCCACTTTCGATGTGCTCATCGAAATCCAGACCCGCGACCGGCTGGCCATTCACCGGGATGTTTCCGGCGCTGTGGATGCCTTATTGCGAGGCCACCCCCAGACTCCGGAGATTCGCTCGCGGGATGAGAATGGCGAGATCAGGATCAAAAAGGGCAGCAAAGCTGCCAGGTTCGCCCAGACGGTGGGCGGGATGCGTCGGCAGCATAAAACTGCGGATTGGGATGAGTCCGTCGAAATCGTGCAACCCGAGTATGAGCGGCCAGAACAGCCTCACCAGGCACCGCTCCAGGAAATCCGGATCTACTCATATGGTGTGGCACGCAACCGTTTGCGGCAGGCTTCCCGGCAGCTCAACGTGCCCATCCAAACAGAAACAGATCTGCACCAAGCCCAGGTGGTTGTCACCCTGCGGCACCATTTCCGCAAGCGCAACCAAGCCATCGTCGAAGCGGAAAACTTGGGGATTCCAATCTACGTACTGCGCTCGGATACTCGTACTCAATTAACGCGTTTTTTGAGCGGTCTCTTTAATCTGGCTCCCTCGCGGCCACAGAAAAATGGTGATGAAGAAACTTTGCAGCATACCCAACGCGCCATCAAGACCGTGCTCGATGGAGAGCGCTGGGTGGAGCTTGACCCAGCATCATCTTATATCCGACGTTTACAGCACCAGATGGCCCGCCAGGCAAATTTGCTCTCCTATTCCCACGGCAAAGAGCCCCACCGGCGGGTGCGTATTTATCGTGAGTAATGAGCACACCCATATTTCGATCGTAGTCAATTAATTTATGTTTATCACACTCGAAGGTCCTGAAGGTAGTGGAAAAAGTAGCCAGCTTCCCCCTCTAGCTGAATATTTGAGCAAAAACGGCTATGATGTGCTGACCACGCGCGAACCCGGTGGTACGCCCATCGGTGATCAGGTGCGCACTGTGCTGCTAGATAAGGAAAATACTGCCATGCAGCCACGCACGGAAATCTTGCTTTTCCAGGCCTCGCGTGCCCAGTTAGTCGATCAGGTCATCCGACCACATCTGGAAAAGGGCGGCGTATTGTTGTGTGACCGCTATGCCGATTCGACTCTGGCCTACCAAGGATACGGTTATCGGCGAGATATCAACGAGATTACCGCTATTATCAATTTTGCTACTGGGGGCCTCAA
>CAYWIC010000115.1:0-8319 GCA_964458115.1 uncultured Anaerolineales bacterium
CCACACAACAGTGCATACCCAAGATGACCATAAATTAATTTCCCATGGACCTTATCGCTGGGTGCGCCATCCCATGTATACCAATTTCTTCCTGATGGGTTTAGGTTGGTTCACGCTAACGTCAAACTGGTTCATCGGGGCTCCCCTCATGATTGGCATCATCATTGTAGTTTTCGTACGAATCAAAAACGAAGAAGCTGTGCTCTTCGATCTATTTGGCGACGAATATCGTTCCTATATGGAACAAACCGGGCAATTTCTCCCTCGGCTAAACGGCTAAAACATTAAGTGACTACGGGAAGACACCATGCATAAAGATATCCGCGTTCTGATTGTTGAAGATGATCCCTTCGCCCGCGATCTAATGTCTCTGCTACTGACTCGCGACTGGCGCACACGTGTGATAGGAGAAGCAGTTGATAAAAAGGGTCTGGTGGATTTCCTGGCCCAGGGCGATGCCAAGGTCGATGTGGTGGTTCTGGATACAGAGATTCCTGGAGATCCGATCTTACCTTTTGAGTTGGCTGCCATGACCCAAGAGTTGTCTGCTTCCCCAACGATCCTATACACAGCCACAAAAGCTTCTTTAGAGCCTCTAAAGTACGTGCTCAACGCTGGAAGTGGCGGTTATGTGCTCAAAGGCGAATTACTCTATGCATTGGCCTCCGCAGTTTCCGATATATATAAAGGCTACTGCGCCATCACACCAGGAGTCTGTAGCGTCATCGATGATGCAGCCTTGCCCTCTGGTTTGCGCGTCTTGGATGGCCGCAAACAATGGTCAGCGTTCACGCCCCGCGAACAAGAAGTCATCCGTCTGGCGATGATCTTCAACCTCGCCATCCGCGACATGGCCGATGAGTTAGTGCTCAGCCCAGGTTGGATCTCAGAAGTTGTTAGCACCATCTATATGAAACTCGGCTTGCGAGAGATACTCACCGGTGAGACCGCCCTGGAAGATTATTTCACCGATGAAGCTGTCTTAGAACATTGCCGGGAAATTACCCGGCGTGGCGAAGCTGTTGAGGGTGAGCGAAAACTGCGTAAGGCTCCCTGGATGTCAACATTGGCGTTTCACCTGCTGACGATACCGGATGTAAAGATACTCTAAAACAGGAATTTAGGTTCACCTAAACCCCCTAGATTTTATAGGGATGCTACAGGAATACCGGTAGCATAATGGAGAGCACTCTTCTGGGATTAGGGATACATATGATTTTCAAGAACTTACTTCGACGCAAGGGGCGCACAATCCTGACTGCCTTAGGCATTGGGATTGGAGTCGCGGCGATTGTGGGTCTAGGTGCATTGGCCAATGGCCTGGCAGCCGGCTACGACTCCTTCTTGACGGGTAGCAAAGCCGATTTGATCCTCAGCCAGCCCGACGCTTTCGATATCAGCATGAGCACTGTCGATGAAAGTATCAGTCAGGAACTCGAAGTTATGTCCGAAGTCTTGGCAGCCAGCGGTATGTTGGAAGGCATCGTCCAGGCCGAACAAATTCCGCTCTTCTTCGTGTTTGGGTATCCAGAAGACAGTTTCATCCTCGGTCGTTTCAACATCATCGAAGGCGCTTCTTTGGGATCAAGGGAAGTTGTTTACGGCCGCGGCAAGCCAATGCTTCTAGGGTCCGGTTCTGCAGAGGCGCTCAACAAACAGGTTGGGGATACCCTGCGCATTCAAGAGCGCGTTTTTCGGGTTGTCGGCATCTATGAGACCGGCGCTACTTTGGAAGATAATGGCGCAGTATTGCCACTCCGGGATGCCCAAGAACTATTAGGGCGTTTGCGCCAGGTTAGCATTGTGTACGTCCAACTCAAAGATGCTTCTCTGAGTGAGCGTATCCAAAGCCGAGTTGAACGACGCTGGCCAGACCTTTCGCTCAGCTCAACCGCTGACTTCGCCGACAAGCAGATGATGGGCGACATGATGAAGGCCTTCGTTTGGGTGATCGCCGGATTAGCGATCGTGATTGGCGGCGTGGGGATGATGAACGCCCAACTGATGGCTGTGGTTGAACGCACGCGTGAAATTGGGGTCTTGCGCTCCGTGGGCTGGAAACGCGGTCGCATCTTGCGCATGATCTTGAGCGAATCCATGATTGTTGGTTTGGTTGGAGGGGTATTTGGAATTGCCCTGGGGTGGTTCATGATCTCTACCTTTGAAGATTTCGCCGGATTCTTCGGCGCTTCCAAGAGTAGCATCACCCCTGAAATTATCCAACAGGCTCTATTTACAGTGCTCATCTTAGGTTTCGTGGGAGGTGCCTACCCTGCCTGGAGAGCTTCACGCATGCCACCTATTGAAGCCCTACGCTACGAGGGAGGCACCTCTGGCGCAAAGGCCCAACGCCTGCCTTTCGGCGGGATGGCTGTACAAAGTTTGTGGCAGCGCTCCGCCCGCACCTTGTTGACCGTGGGTGTGATCGCCATAACGGTGGGCGGTATCATTGCCCTGGAAGCAGCAGTAACTGGCATGATGGATACGTTTGCCGATATGAGCGCTGACTCTGAGATCATGGTTCGACAAGCCGGCGTCGCCGATACAGAATACAGCGCCCTTGATGAACGCGTCGGTGATAAGATCGCCGCTTTCCCAGAAGTCGCCCATGTCAGTGGGATGGCGTTTTCAGGCACAATGCTGCCTGATTCAGGAGCAGTATTTATCTTGTTGGGATATGCACCCAACGAATACGCCATCAGGCAATTCAATATCATTGAGGGTGAGCGCATCTCGACCAATCGCCAGATCATGCTCGGAAGCATGATGGCTGAGGCATTGAAGCTCTCAGTTGGAGATACATTAGAGCTCAGTGGTAGCCGTTACAAAGTTGTCGGCACCTATGAATCAGGAGTCACCTGGCAAGAAATGGGTGGCGTTACTACCCTGCGCGACGCCCAAAACTTCATGGGACGACCTCATAAAGTCGGCATGATGATGGTCAAAGTGAATGATCCCACACAGGCCGAAGCAGTGGTGGACAAAATCAATGCCCAAATCCCTGATGCACACGCCAGTTTGAGTGGAGAATTTGCCCAAGAGATGCCAGATATGTCCAATGTAAACGCCATGCTGGGATCGATTTCATTTCTAGCCATATTTGTGGGGGGCGTTGGTGTGCTCAATACCATGTTGATGGCAGTCATGGAACGTACCCGCGAAATCGGCGTTTTTCGAGCATTGGGCTGGCGAAGCTGGCGGGTTTTGCGCTTGATCCTGGTCGAGGCTTTACTGTTAGGATTATTTGGAGGGCTGATGGGCATTGGCCTGGCATTTTTATTGTTCAATTCATTCAACGCCATACCGCTTTACAGTGGCATGCTGACAGCACGTTGGGAAATCGACATCTTCCTGCGAGCGATATCCGTGGCGTTGTTCCTCGGGTTACTCGGCGGAATCTATCCAGCCTTGCGGGCTACCCGCTTACAGCCTGTAGAAGCGTTACGCTATGAATAATCAGACCACCTCAAATTTCTGGGAAGCGACCCACCCGTGTTGGGAGGTATTCTCAATCAACACATACAGGACACTACCCACAGATACATGTAGCATCGACATAGCAATGTAGAGCACACAATGATCTTCAAGAACTTACTTCGACGCAAAGGACGCACGATATTAACTGTATTAAGCATTTCAATCGGTGTGGCAGCTATCGTTGCCTTAGGAGCCCTGGCCGACGGTGTCCAGGCTGGTTATGACTCATTCTTGACCGGCAGCAAAGCCGATCTAGTGCTCAGCCAATCAGATGCCATGGATGTCAGTCTAAGTCTGATTGATGAGGCCGTTGGCAGGGAATTATCCAATATGCCCGAGGTTGCCGCGCTCAGCCCCATGATCCAGAGTTTTGTGCAGACCGAAGATGTACCCTATTTTTTCATCTTTGGATATCCCGAAGATAGCTTTGTACTGGGTCGCTTCAAGATTATCGATGGCGTGGGTTTAGATAGCCGTGAAGCACAACGCGCCCAAGGCAAACCCCTGATATTAGGTGCCACCGCAGCCGATGTGATGGATAAAAAGCCTGGAGATACCATCCGCCTTACGGAGAGCGTGTTCCGCATTGTTGGTATCTATGAAACGGGGAAGGATTTAGAAGACAGCGGAGCCGTGCTGCCTCTCAGGGAAGCGCAAGACCTTCTAGGTATTCAACACAAAGTAAGTTTGTATTATGTTCAATTGGAAGATACTGAACTGAGTACACGTCTCGAAGAACGGGTTGAACGCTTATGGTCGGGAGTGGATATCAGCAGCACAGAGTCCTACGCCGATAAGCAACTCATGGGTAATTACATGCAGGGCTTTGCCTGGTCTATCGCCGGACTGTCGATCGTGATCGGCGGCATCGGGATGATGAACTCCCAATTGATGGCCGTGGTCGAACGAACCCGGGAAATTGGCGTTCTACGCTCAGTGGGTTGGCCCAAAGGACGAATTCTTCGCATGATTCTAGGGGAATCGCTCCTGGTTGGTATCTTGGGAGGTCTGCTGGGCATCGGGTTGGGATGGCTAATGCTGGTTGGGTCAGCAGACGTGCTCAGTTTCTTTGGTGCCTCCGCGAGCAATATTCGCCCCGGCATATTGATGCAAGCCGCCATCACTGTTCTGGTATTAGGGTTTGTGGGTGGGGCCTACCCTGCCTGGAAAGCCTCCCGCTTACAACCCGTTGAAGCTTTGAGCTATGAAGGTGGCAGCGCAGGCAAAGTACGTCGCCTACCGATTGGTGGTATGCCGATCCAGAGCCTTTGGCAGCGAACCACGCGCACATTATTGACGTTGGGCGTGATCGGCGTCACCGTAGGGGGCATTATGGCCCTGGAAGCCATGGTGCGCGGCACAATGGATTTAATTACGAACATGGGTGGCGATTCAGAAATCATGCTCCGACAGGCTGGAATAGCGGATATGGGATATAGCACCATCGACCAACGCGTAGGAGCCAAGATCGCCGCGTTACCAGAAATTGAGAGCGTCAGCGGCGTGATCTTTTCTGCAACAGCTCTGCCTGAAACAGGTATGTTCTTTATTTATCGTGGTCTCGCACCCAGCGAATATGCAATCCAGCGTATCAATGTTGTCGAAGGCGAGCGACTTACCACCAATCACCAGCTCATGTTAGGCCGTTTGATGGCTGATAATTTGAATGTCGATGTAGGTGACACCATAGAGGTATTGAGCAGCCGCTTCCGGGTAGTAGGTATTTATGAGAGCGGAACTGGTTTCTATGAATTGGGGGGCGTGATATCCTTGCGAGATGGCCAGACCATTTCTGGCAAACCCCGCAAAGTGACTATTTATATGGTCAAGGTGAAAGACCCTTCGCAAGCAGAAGAACTCGTAGATATGATCAATACCCAATTCCCAGAAGTGCACGCAGCTTTGACGGGTGATTTTGCGGAACAAATGCCTGATATGGAGGCCTCAGATGCCATGATGGCGGGAATTTCATTCCTGGCGATCTTGGTTGGCGGGGTGGGTGTGATGAATGCCATGCTGATGTCGGTATTGGAACGCACTCGAGAGATCGGTGTATTGCGTGCCTTGGGATGGCGCAGAACACGCATATTGCGTCTGATCATGACTGAGGCCTTGTTGTTAGGCGTTTTCGGCGCGATCGTTGGGATTCTCGTCGCCTTCGGCTTGGGTGATCTACTAATTCGAGCACCATTGATGGGTGACCTGCTCCAACTCAGATGGGAAGCCGATATTTTTTACAATGCCATTAGTTTAGCAATATTCTTGGGTGTGTTGGGAGGCTTTTATCCTGCTTTCCGAGCTACCCGTTTGCAGCCAGTGGAGGCACTTAGATATGAATGACAAGGATTTCTCAGCCCACAAGGAAGCTCCCTAAAAGGGTATGCGCAAGGAGACCCTTTTAGGACCGATTTGCAACGGCTGAAAAAATAAAAAATGAAACGGAGAGAACCATGAAAACCAAAAAACGATTTATCATTTTATTAGCGGCAGGAATTACCATCCTCCTGTTTGCAGGATGTGACAGCGTCCCTGGGCTGGCAGAACCTACTCCCACAGCGCCGCTCGCCGTCCAGGATTACACCCCTATTGTGAGTGCAACCGGGAAGATCCTCCCAGAGCAGTATGCATCGCTCAGCGTTAATATCGCCGGGGTGGTGGCTGAGGTTCCCATCAGTGAAGGCGATTTCGTAACCGAAGGCCAACTACTGATTCAGATCAAGGGTGGGGAACAGGCCCAGGCTGCTGTCACGGCAGCCCAATTCGAGCTCACCAACGCTCAGGTCGCTTTGGACGAACTCTACGATAACATCAACCTGCTGGCTGCGGACGCCTTGAAGACCGCTGAGGATGCCGAAGACGCCCACGAAGACCTGCTGGACACAGAATTGCAGGAAGCGCTGGCATTGGAAGCGATCGCCGACGCTGAGAAGGCTGTTGAAGATACAGAACGCAGATACATTTACACCATCAATCGGGCCGATCAAGCCGATATCGACGCTCAAAAGGCCCAGGTGATCCTGGCTGAAGACGCGCTCGAAGATGCCATCGAGGATTTCGAGGACTATGAAGACCGCAACGAAGACGACATCGAACGCGCCAACTTCCTGGCCAGGAAATCGGCTGCCCAGCAGGTCTATGATGATGCCGTGCGGCGTTTGAATGCGCTGCAAAGCACGGGTGACGAAGTGGATATCGCCGTCGCGGAGGCCAACCTCGCCACAGCCAAAGCCCAGCTTTCTGAAGCCCATCGGGAGTGGGAGCGCGTCCAAGAAGGTCCGCTGCCGGGTGATGTTGCCTTGTTGGAGGCTCAGATCGAGAATGCCTACCGGGACTATGAGATCTACAAGAATGGCCCTGACCCTGATGATGTGGATGTTCTCGAAGCGCGCATTGCCAACGCCCAAGCACAGTTGGCTGCCGCCGAAGCCACCCTGGAAGATTTGCAGTTGCTGGCCCCCTTCGACGGCGTGATCTCTGAACTCAACGTCAACCCCAACGAGTGGGTCTCACCTGGTCAACCCGTCCTTCTTTTAGCAGATTTGGGCCACTTACGCGTCGAAACCACTGACCTCAACGAGATCGATGTCGCACAGCTAGAGATTGGCGATATTGCCATCGTGACTTTCGACGCCCTTCCCGACGTAGTCATCGAAGGTACAGTCACTCGCATTGCTCCCAAAGACTCCGAGGGCTCTGGAGTGAACTACCCAGTGCTCATCGAGCTAAGCGAGATTCCCGATGGGTTGCGCTGGGGTATGACGGCCTTTGTGGATGTTGAAATTAAAGAATAGGCAAATAGCAAATATGCAAAATAGAAACCTGTTTTTCCGCTTGCATATTTGCTTATTTGATGCCTTGCCTGGAGAACAGTATGACGAATACAAATACATCAACTCCCCTCATTGAAATTCAAGATCTTTCGCGCATCTATGGCGACGGAGAAGAAATCCGTGCCCTGGATGGTGTCAGTCTAACCATAAAGCAGGGAGAGCTGGTCACCGTGATGGGACCTAGCGGAAGTGGGAAGAGCACCTTATTGAATATGATCGGTGCCCTGGACAAACCTACCAGCGGAACAGTAATCATCAATGGTGAAGATCTAGCCAGTATCCGCAATAAGGATAAATTCCGCGCCCAAACGGTAGGATTCGTGTTCCAGCTTCACAACTTGATCCCAACTTTGACGGCTAGAGAGAATGTCGAAGTACCTATGATGGGTCAGATGAATCTGTTTACACGCCGCAAGCGATCGAAGGAATTGTTGGAACTGGTCGGCCTGGGAGATCGAATGCGACACCTTCCCAACCAGTTGTCAGGTGGTCAGCGACAGCGCGTAGCTGTAGCGCGGGCTTTGGCGAACAATCCTTCCTTGATCCTGGCTGACGAGCCCACCGGTAGCCTGGACACCGAAGCAGGCCGCGCTCTAATGGGACTGCTGCACGAACTCAACGAAAGCCAGGGCACGACCTTCATAGTCGTAACCCACGATCCTGCCGTAGCCCGCCAGACCAACCGCGTTGTAGTTTTGGAGGATGGCAAGATCGTGCGTGAAGATATCATCGGCTCCCCCGTCGAGGAGGATTTGAAGATGTGGCGACATTCGGGTCTTGGGCGGCGCATTGTCGAAGGAGACGAGGATGGCGCTCTGGAAGAGTTAGAACTTCCTGAAAAGAAGATCAGCGCCGTGCGTTCGTTGTTGGAGAAGGCCCACTGAGGTGATTTCCGAAATGAGGGGTGGATGGGGGCTGAGCCCCCAAACACCCCACAATTAGTGCTTACCTTAGCAATAGATAAATTAAAAAATGAAGACCCAACATCACTGTTTTCGTGGACAACTGCCGC
>CAYWIC010000115.1:8329-17571 GCA_964458115.1 uncultured Anaerolineales bacterium
TCGCCCCTCTTTGTTTTTTTCCCAATTGTGGGGGGTTGGGGGGCTGAGCCCCCATCCACCCCTCATTTCGTGCTTCCGTTAGCAATAGATACTTTCAAAAACATGAAATCGATTCTTAGAGGAATAATCAAATCAAAAGGCGAACCCATCACCATCGTCTCTGGTCTCCCCCGATCAGGAACATCGATGGTGATGAAAATGCTCGCAGCGGGTGGAATCCCGCCATTGACAGACAACATCCGCACTGCCGATGACGATAACCCCAGGGGTTATTACGAATTTGAGCGCGCCAAGCAGCTCAAAGAAGGGGATTACGTCTGGCTGCCTGAAGCCCAAGGCAAAGTCGTCAAAGTGATCGGCGCCTTGCTCGTAGAGTTACCCCCAGATTACGAGTATCGGGTGTTGTTTATGCGCCGCAAAATCAATGAAGTATTGGCTTCACAAAGCAAAATGTTGGAACGCCGCGGTGAAGAAAAGAAAATCGATGACGATACCATGGCAGTATTGTTCCAGAAGCATGTTAAGCAAGTCGAGGATTGGATGGAGAAACAATCCAACTTGCGTCATATCTATGTTGATTACAATGCCATGCTCGAGGATCCCGTTCCACAAATTAATCAGATCAACCGCTTTCTGGGTGGCGAGTTGGACAAAACTGCGATGGCAGCCGTTGTTGACCCAGAGCTTTATCGGCAGAGGAAGTAATTAGCAAAGAAACCGGGTTTCTATCACGAATATTTTAGAGGTGTTTTATGCCAGATCCCTTTATTTCTTTAATTGTAGCCGCGCTTTTGACCATCCTGGGCGTATGGATTTTTCGTCCAGAGCGGGGCGTGTTTTGGCGCTGGCAGCGCGCTCGTCGGATGACAGTGCGCGTGCTGCGTGAAGATGCTCTCAAACATATCCATCAATATGAAATTCACGACCGCCGTGCTACAGTGAACAGCCTGGCCGGGGCGTTGAATATCAGCAGAGATGAGATCGCTGATCTTCTCGAACAACTCGAAGCTAGCGATCTGTTGAAGATTGAGGGCAAAGGTTTCCATCTAACCCCTGCTGGGCGTGACTATGCCCTACAGATCATCCGTGCCCACCGTTTGTGGGAACGCTATCTTGCAGATGCCACAGGCTTTGAAGAAGAAGAATGGCATGGCCAGGCAGAACAGTATGAACACATGCTCTCACCAGATGAAGCCAGTCGTCTATCTGCGCGCCTGGGCAACCCGACCCATGACCCTCATGGTGACCCCATCCCGACCGCCGCGGGTCAAGTAGTTTATCGCGAGCGCGTCGCGCTAACAGATTTAGCCGTCGATGAGCCTGCAAGCATCGTGCACCTGGAGGACGAGCCTGAAGCTGTCTACGCTCAGTTGGTGGCAGAAGGCTTGCATGTCGGTATGATCGTGCGTATGGTCGAAGCCTCGTCACGGCGGATTCGCTTCTGGGCTGGCGGCGACGAGCACACACTGGCCCCAGTGATCGCGGCCAATGTCAGTGTTGAGCCACTGCCCGAAGAAGTTCGAGAACAAGACCCCCTTGGGGAAACACTGACCAGCTTAATTCCAGGCGAGTCCGGCCAGGTCATCTCGATCTCACCCCGCATCAGGGGCGCAGAGCGACGCCGTTTAATGGATCTTGGGATCCTGCCCGGCACGGTGATCGAAGCGGATATCAGCAGTCCTAGCGGTGATCCTACCGGTTATCGCGTCCGTGGGGCTGTAATCGCCTTACGATCAGTTCAAGCTGATCAGATCAATATTACTCGTATAGAAGGATAAAACGATGATTGAGGAAAAAACAAAAACTGTAGATGTCTCGGGCGCCCCATGCGAGACATGCCCCGTTCACAATGCGGCAAACTTGCTTAAATTGGGTGTCGATATGGCAGATTGGGATTTCGCAGTCGCTCTGGCGGGCAACCCCAACACGGGTAAAAGCACTGTGTTCAATGCCCTAACCGGTCTGCGACAGCATACCGGTAACTGGCCCGGAAAAACGGTCACGCGTGCTGAGGGCGGTTTCGAGTATGGCGGCAACCGTTACAAGCTGGTTGATTTGCCCGGCACCTATTCGCTGCTAGCCACCAGCCTGGACGAGGAGGTGGCGCGCGATTTCATCTTGTTCGGCCAACCCGATGTAACCGTTGTCGTGGTGGATGCTACTCGTCTAGAGCGCAACTTGAATCTGGTCTTGCAAGTGATGGAGATCACCAACCGTGTGGTGATTTGCCTGAACCTGATCGATGAAGCTGAGCGCCATGGCTTTCAAGTCGATGACCGTCGTTTAGCTCGGGATTTAGGGGTTCCAGTTGTGCCGACGATAGCCCGCTCCGGTCAGGGGATGGATCTACTTCTGCAAGCCGTCCATGAGGTAGCCATCGGAGAGACTGAAAGTAAACCTTACCGAGTGCGCTATGAATCTCCAGCGCTCAAACACGCCGTAGGCCAATTGACCGACCAGATCGAAGTTGCCTTACCTGATCTACCCAACCCGCATTGGGTTGCGATGCGGCTGCTCGATGGCGATGAGCGTATTGCCGAAGCCTTAAAGAAAGGCGAGCTCGGCGATCTGACATATGGCAATTTAGAACAGCGAGCGGCACAATTACAAGTTATTGGTAACCAGTAGATAATTTCCAGTGGTCAGTATTCAGTGATCAATTCGAAAACCATCCACTGATTACTGTTTACTGGTAACTGATTACTGAAATCGGAGCAATAATGAATTCAGAAAATTCAATTACCGCAGATGAAATCCTAAACTCTGCTCAGGGCCTGCGCTGGGAAGTCAGCGGGGATTTTCATGAGCAGTTGATGGAATCGATTTACACCGACGCGGCGCGCATTGCCGACCGAGCTACTACCCTTCCTGAAGAGAAGCCGCGCTTCGATTTGGATCGAGCGATCGACCGATTAGTCACCAGCCGCGTGTGGGGTTTCCCCATCATGATCTTGCTGCTGACATTGGTATTTTGGCTGACCATCTCAGGGGCTAATGTGCCATCTTCCATGTTGGCAACATTATTAATCGATACTTTTCATCCCGCCTTGAAGAGTTTTGGTGAGATGATCAGCATGCCATGGTGGTTGAGTGGTTTCCTGTTTGATGGTGTGTACCTTGCCACTGCCTGGGTGATCAGCGTGATGCTGCCACCCATGGCAATCTTCTTCCCGCTGTTCACCTTGCTGGAAGACTTTGGCTATCTGCCGCGCGTGGCCTTCAACCTGGATAATATGTTCCGCAAGGTGGGCGCGCACGGCAAGCAAGCTCTGAGCATGTCGATGGGCTTTGGCTGCAACGCGGCGGGTGTGGTTGCAACCCGTGTGATCGACAGCCCGCGTGAGCGTTTGATCGCCATCATCACCAACAACTTCGCCCTGTGCAATGGGCGCTGGCCCACACAAATCCTAATCGCCACGATCTTTATCGGTGGTTTGGTACCAGCTTACTTAGGTGGATTGGTTTCCGCATTGGCTGTAGTAGCTATTGCAGTACTGGGTGTTCTATTCAGCTTTGCTGTTTCATGGGGACTCTCTCGCACCGTCCTTCGAGGTGAGGTGTCCACCTTTAGTCTGGAATTGCCCCCATACAGACCCCCACGCATCTGGCAGACGATCTACACCTCGATCATCGACCGCACCCTGATCGTGCTTTGGCGAGCCGTTGTTTTTGCCCTGCCTGCCGGCGCGCTCATCTGGCTATCAGCCAATATCAACATCGCGGGTTTTAGCATTGCCGAACATGTGATCAGTTTCCTGAATCCTTTTGGGATTCTGCTTGGTCTGAATGGCGTCATCCTGGTGGCCTATATCGTTGCCATCCCCGCCAATGAGATTGTCATTCCCACGATCTTGATGCTGACAGTGTTGGTTACGGGCGTAGCGGGTGGCGAAGGTACAGGTGTGATGTTCGAGTTGGAATCCAATTTGGAGACTCTCTCCCTGTTTCAGGCGGGCGGTTGGACGTTGCTAACAGCCGTCAATCTGATGCTCTTCAGCCTGATCCATAATCCCTGCAGCACCACCATCTACACGATCTACAAAGAGACTGGCAGCGCCAAATGGACCTGGATTTCCTCGCTGCTTCCTGTAGTAATGGGTTTTGCAGTAACGTTCCTTGTCGCTCAGGTTTGGCGCTTGATCGCTGGGATAATTTAAGACATAAATCGAACGGATAACACGTATTTTTGATTAACTTATGATGCGCAGTCGGATCGGGATCGTCTCGAACATAGGGGTTGGGGGCAATGCCCCCAACCCCTATGTTCGAGTACATTCTCCTTAAATTGCGTAAAATCAATGATCAAAATGAACACTGAAAGCAGTTTTCGCTTTATTGGTATGGCACTTGCCCTGATTGGTTTTGCTATATCAGTCTACCACCGGCGTCAGGCTGAAGGAAGCGGTGAAGAAATCTCTGACAGAGAAGAAGGCTCCCTAATTTTGAGACTACGGAAGATCTTCGGCTTGATGATGTGGCTATCCATGCTAGTGTACTTTATTAACCCAGCCTGGATGGTCTGGTCGCAGTTACCGCTTCCCCTCTGGGTGCGCTGGCTGGGGGTTGCGCTCATGTCCTTGTGCCTACCCCTTTTCTATTGGATCTTCAGCAGCCTTGGCAAAAATGTCACCAAAACCGTAGCAATCCGTGAGGAACACAGCCTGGTAGTCCATGGCCCTTATCGCTGGGTCCGCCATCCGCTTTACACGGGGGGCTTCTTCTTTTTCATTGGGCTGAGTTTGCTAAGTGTCAATTGGTTTATTCTAGTACTGATCTTGCTTACTTTTGCCATCTTGCTAATGCGAACGCCCATCGAGGAAGAAAAATTGATCGAGCGCTTCGGCGATGAGTATCGCGAATATATGAAGGAAACGAGCCGTTATTTCCCAAAAATCTGAATTGCCTATGCAAAACACATTAGAACTCAACATTACTGGTATGGACTGTGCAGACTGCGCCCTGACCCTCGAGAAGGGTGTCGGCAACTTGGCAGGTGTAGCTGAGTGCAAGGTCAATTTCGCAACAGCCAAAATGAACATTTCGAGCACAGAGGATACGCTCGACGAAGCCCAAATCCAAAAATTTATTCAGGGTATGGGCTATGGTGTTTCCGAGAATAGTGACCGCCCAGAAGTTCTTTCAGGCTGGGCGCTGGCCAGGAATGTGATCCAACGTCCACGCAATCTCACTGCCCTGGTCGGCATGCTGTTTGTGTTGTTGGGTTTTGCCGTTGGCTGGTTAGGCCTGGCGGAATCCATAAAGATTGGTTTACTCACCATTGGGGGATTTGTAGGCATTATCTACCCCGCGCGCGCGGGCTGGATGGCCTTACGAAGCGGCCTAGGTTTAGATATGAACGTGCTGATGACTGTCGCTGCAGTGGGCGCTTACATCATCGGCGAGTACGGCGAGGCTGCCACGGTGATCGTGCTCTTCAGCCTTGGGGAGGCCTTGGAAGGCTTCACCATGGAGCGCGCCCGCGATAGCATCCGCAGTCTGATGCTGCTGGCCCCACCTGAAGCTACTGTGATCGAGAGTTGTATGGATTGCGCTGGTCATTTGGGTCAAGAGTTACCAGATGGCTCTGGTGCTTATCAGGGTGGCCCCTGTCCCTGGTGTGATACCCACGAACAGGTTGTCCCGGTAGAAAGCTTGAAGGTAGGCGATTTGATCCTGGTCAAACCCGGGGAGCGCATCCCCATGGATGGCATCGTGCGCTCTGGGCGTTCCGCGGTGGATCAGGCTCCCATTACTGGTGAGAGCATTCCCATTGAAAAAGATGTTGGGACAGAAGTTTATGCAGGCACGGTCAACTGTGAGGGTGCCTTGGAGATCGAGATCACCCACCTGGCAGCCGACAATACGTTGGCGCGTCTAATCCACATGGTGGAAGAAGCCCAATCGCAGAAGACCCCTGCGCAACGGTTCGTAGATCGTTTCGCACGCGTCTATACCCCAGCGGTGGTGATTGGTGCAGTACTGATCGCCGCAATTCCCCCGCTTTTCTTCGGCCAACCCTTTTTAGATACGCCTGAGGCACACGGCTGGCTTTACCGCGCCCTGGCAATGTTGGTGATCGCCTGTCCTTGTGCTCTGGTCATTGCTACCCCAGTGACCGTCGTCAGCGCCATATCGTCCCTGGCCCGGCGGGGTGTACTGGTCAAGGGAGGGGCTTTCTTGGAGAATTTAGGCGAAGTGCAAGTCATCGCCTTTGATAAGACAGGAACCCTGACGCACGGTCGTCCTGAGCTTACCGCCATTGCCTGTATCGATGATTGCTGCCACGCAGCCCGCCAAAATGATGTCAATGTGTCTTGCGATCATTGCGATGAAATGTTGTCCCTGGCTGCCGCAGTCGAAAGCCGCAGCAACCACCCGCTGGCGCGTGCAATCAGCAGGGCTGCCAGGCAGCGCAATCTGCGTGAGTTAAAAGCGCGGCAGGTTGAAATGTTGCCTGGGCGAGGCATCCGCGGCTTTGTCGATGGAAAGCAGATCACTGTTGGCAATCACGCATTATTCCACAGGGACAATGGCGCCATCCAGGTTGCTGATTGCGCGCTATACCTACAAGATGATTCATCCATCACAAGCAAGGATTTTTGCGAGCGCGTCGAGACAGAGGAAGCCCTGGGCCAGACGGTGATGATCGTGGGGCAAGATGACGAACTGCGTGGCTATGTTGCTGTCAGCGATCCTCCGCGTCACAGCAGCCAGAAAGCCTTGGCCGCGCTCAATCAGGTTGGCATCCAACGCACAGTGATGCTGACTGGTGATAACACCAATGTTGCCCAGGCTGTTGGGAACAGCTTAGGTGTCGATACTGTAAAGGCAGGGTTGCTCCCAGAAGAAAAACTCAGCGCTGTGCAAGACCTGATGAGCGAATTTGAAAGCGTCGCCATGGTTGGGGACGGAATCAACGACGCGCCTGCCCTGGCTGCTGCAAGCCTCGGCATCGCCATGGGAGGTGCGGGCACAGCCCAGGCTTTGGAAACTGCCGATGTCGCCCTGATGGCAGATGATCTTTCTCAATTGCCCATTGCTATTCGATTAGGGCGAAAAGCCCTGCGAACCATTCGTTTCAACATTTGGTTCGCGCTGGTGATCAAAGCCATTTTCCTCGTCGCGGCCTTCTTTGGTGTGGCCACGATGTGGATGGCCGTAATCGCCGACATGGGTGCTTCGTTATTCGTTACACTCAATGGAATGCGGTTATTGAGCAAACGGTCTGTTCCAATACCTGAATAGGTCCGCACTCGCAGTAAAATTGATTTTGGGAGGGTGTCATGAGAACAAAAGAAGCCACTCAGGTAGGCGGAGAAGTTTTAGAATTCGTTCTGGCAGATCAGGTCGAGGCGGGATATGCACTACTGGCCCCCATATTAGCTGAAAAAACACCTTTCCCTATGCTCGAACGCGTTGGAAAAACCATCGGCGCAGGTTCGCCTGAAAGGGTGAATCCGTTTATGGATCATATCGCCGCGCACAAGACCATGGGGGGCTGGGTGGTGATTGGGGGTGTGCTGAATGTTCAACTCTTGGAGGATTTACCTGGCGCCTGTTCGCGGGCTCAGAAATTCATTATTGCATCGGATACTTGGTACGGAACGGATATCCTTGGGGAACGTGTCCCCGGTCCGGGACTGGTGACCCACTTCGAGGACGCGCTGACACTCCTGCAATTTTGGCGTGATCATCCCAACCGATGGGTGAGACGTGCCGTAGGAGTGGCAGTCCACTTTTGGACAAAGCGCTCCAAAGGTAATCCTGACCTTGATGAACACGCCGCATCCCTGATCAACCTATTAGAGCCGATGTTTAGCGAGTGGGAGATGGACGCTGTTAAGGGGGTTGGATGGGGGTTAAAAACTCTGGGGCGCTATTATCCAGAGTTGATGGCCAATTGGCTACCAGGGCAAGTTCAGCGCAAGCACAGGGCCATCATGTTGAACAAAGCCTTGAAGTTCCTTACTGAAGAACAACGTGCAAATATAAAACTTGTAACGTAATCTCACGATTTCGGATAAGAGCTATGAGCCTGGAGTTTCAGGAATACCATACTCGCAAGATCCTCAACATCCACAAGCATGTGGACGGTCCTTGGTTTTGGGGCAAATATACTGCTCACCCTTATGTGGGTTGTCGCAGTGGTTGTGAGTTCTGCTATTGTCGTGGGAGCCGCTACCTGGGGCGGCGCGACCCGGAGACTTTTGATACTGTGATTGGGGTGAAGGTCAACGCCGTCGACCGGCTGCGAGGAGAACTCTTTGGCCTGGAGCCGGAGATCATCTCCGTGGGGGATTGGCAGCAGCCCGCTGAAGAACGCTACAAACTCTCGCGCGGCATGCTAAAAATTGTGCTCGAAGCGAGCTTTCCCCTGTTCGTCGTCGAGCGCTCGCCGCTCTTGACCCGTGACCTGGATCTATTGGTGGAGATCAACCGTAATTCCTGGGTGGGCGTGCTCTTTAGCATCAGCAACATGGACCCAGATTTGAAGCGCGCCTTCGAGCCGCGCAGCCCAGGAATCAATCGGCGCCTGAAGGCCATGGCGGAACTGGCCGAAGCGGGGATATACGTAGGGACTTCGATGATGCCGATTTTGCCTTTTGTCGGTGATAACGAAAGTCATCTCGAAGACCTGGTCCGCGCCACCAAGGATCACGGCGGGGGCTGCGTGCTGGCCGGGGGTCTGACCATGGATGGGGTTCAGGCAGAACGCACCCTGGAGGCTGCAAAGATCTTTGACAATAGCCTCGAAGAGCGCTTCAGGAATTTATATCGCTGGCCAACAGATGGCAAACCAAAGTTCGGTCCACCAGGCGATTACAACGCGCACATAGGATTGTTAGTGCGGGAGTTATGCGAGAAACATGGTCTGCTTGACCGGATGCCGCGTTATGTAGCGCCGGGCCCATTAATGGTCAATAAAAGGCTCGCAGAGGGTCTGTTTTTGAAAACCTACGAATTGGAATTGGAGCAGGCCAGCAATTACCGCATCTGGGCCTACCGCAAGGCCGCCTGGACTGTGGACGAACTCGGAGAGAGCATCCTGGATGTTTATCAGGCAGGCGGTGAAGTCGGGCTGATGGAACTGCCCAATATCGGCAAGGGTATTGCGAGCGCGATCTCCAGGTGGTTGGAAAAATATATCCACGAAGAACAAGAAGATCACTAAAACATTTTTCGTGTTTCTTAGTGTGACTCTACTGCAAAAAGGGTGCTAGACCCTCCTCAAAACAGCAAAA
>CAYWIC010000116.1:0-17504 GCA_964458115.1 uncultured Anaerolineales bacterium
CCCCAGCATGGATTCTTCATCATTTGGGGGGATCCTTAAAGGGCAGAATCCATGCTGGGGGGTCATGTAGAGGAACATCAACCAGGTTGAAATCTTCTAATTGATCTTGGGATCGAGACAGTCGATGATCGCCAGGGTTTCTGCTTTTCCCCCAGACCCGTCCTCACCCCCCGGGCCAACACATGATGGGCAGCCATCCTGACACTCGCACCCCTGGATGAGTAAACGTGCATTAGTGATCAATTTCTCGTGAACTTCGAAAAGATGTTGGCTGAAACCAATTCCAGCCGGGATCATTTCGTACAGCACCACCACCGGATATCCATTGTTAATCTCATTGGCCACCGCCAAATTTGATTTGGGATCCGCGTGAACGCCCAGGTCTCGTGTGTCGCACATGAGTAGCAACGGAGCCAGATGGCCAAAGAAATATGCCAGGCCTGATAGTCCGCTGCGCATACGAACAGCGCTTTCGACTCTGCGATGACAGGCGGGGCATACTGTGATCAGATTTTCCAATCGGTTGGCGTCCAGGTGCGAGTCAAAAGCTTTGAAAGGCACCCTGTGATGGACATGATGGGATACCTGCCCTTCGGTTGCTCCACAAACCTGGCAAGTCCGACGATCGCGCTCCAGGGCGGCGCGGCGTTGTGCCCCCCAATTTGCACCATAGTAATTGCGATCGTTTTTCCAGTGACCTTCTTTGCGCAAATGATCCACTGTGTCTTCGGATAGGCTCAGCCAAAACCCCGCTGTTGTCAGTTCGTTCGGAGGGAGTTCTAATTCTTGAAAGCCTAATTTCTCGTGGGTTTCCCAGCGTATCATGTGATAACCACTCACCTGCGTGATGACGGCTAGATCTCCGTGCGCTTTCGTACCCCCTGGGATCTGCTTACTATCGCCCAGTTCAAGGAGTTGAATCTCCGTCTCTCGTCGCGGGCGCGTGAAATAATCGACCTCAATCGGTTTCAGGCTGGCAAGATGGTTTTCTAGATCCAAATCCTCGACTAGATATGTCTCGGCTTCGTGCAGATATATTGCCCCGGGATGTACCATCCACGGGGCCGCTTCGCTATCGACTTCACCAATTGTGCAGGATGGATTGTAATGATCTCTAAGGAGGATTGGGTGTGCCGATGCGCTGCGAAGCGAGATCGCGGCCGAGGGATACCCTTCGCCCATCCAGAAATATTTTCCCTTGGATTTATGCAGCTCCCCGCTAGAGTGCAGGAGATTCAGGATTTCTGCAACCTGGGCGGGTTGGATGTTCCCAAAGGATTCCCCATCCTGGAAGGGAATCTCGAAGACTGCGCTCTGCAAATGTTTGAGCAAGATCAACAGGTTATTTGGATTGATCAAGGCGCGTTCTGGGCTACGCCCGAAAAAATAATCAGGATGATGTGCCAGGAATTGATCCGATGGGGAAGGGGATGCCACTAGAATAGACAGGGACGCATCTTTCCCGCGACCTGCTCGCCCGGCTTGCTGCCAGGTCCCGGCGATTGTGCCGGGGTAGCCCGCCTGCACGGTCGCTGACAATCCGCCGATATCGATGCCCAATTCGAGCGCCGTCGTGGCGACCACTGCTCTCACTTGCCCATTTCTTAAGCCGCGTTCGATTTCCCTTCGGTGTGCTGGTAAATAACCGCTGCGATACGCCCTAACCCTGTCCCGCATCATATCATTCGGCACAGCCTCCCTCTCCCAGCTGGGGGAGAAAGTGGGCAGGTGAGAAGTCGCTGAGGGGGAGGGCCTCAGGTACCTCAACATCACCTCGACCGTCCTGCGTGTACGCCCGAATACTATCGTTTGAAGATCATAGCTGAGTAAATCCTCAGCAATCCGCACGCTCTCGGCCACCATGCTGGCCCGCAAGCCCAGATCCACATCGATAATGGGTGGGTTATAGATGATGAAATGTTTTGCTCCTCTGGCAGAGCCATCCTCGTTGATCAATTCAATCGGTTCTTCAATTAAGTTTTCAGCGAGTTCTTTGGGGTTTCCGATCGTGGCAGACGTGAGTATAAATTGAGGGCTGGAACCATAGAACGTTGCGACGCGTTTCAGCCGCCGGATGACATTGGCGACATGCGAACCAAAGACCCCCCGGTACATGTGCATCTCATCGATGATCACGAAGCGTAAATTGCCGAAGAAGTCAGCCCAGTTCGTGTGTCGTGGCAGTATACCAATGTGCAGCATATCTGGGTTCGAAATGATCAGCCTCGATTTTCTGCGAATTGCTGATCTGGCATTCTGGCCCGTGTCCCCATCATACGTTGCCGGCGCGATCTGGGATGAATGTTCATCGAATCCTGCTAGCAGATCTTCAATGCCCGCCAACTGATCCTGAGCCAGTGCCTTGGTAGGAAAGAGATATAGGGCGCGACTCTCCTTCGATTTCTGCAGGAAATCGAGCACAGGCACATTGTATGCCAATGTTTTTCCGCTGGCAGTCTGAGTGGCCAATACGACATGGTTCCCCAATCGAATTTGCTCCCAGGCCTCTTTTTGATGCAGGTATAGCGCGTTGATCCCCGCTCGCTCTAGGGATTTGTGTATTCTAGCATGCAGGTTTTCTGGAAAGGGGGCAAACCGCGGTGAGCGCGCGGGGATCGTTTCCCAGGCTGCAAAATTGCCCCCGATTGTAGGGTCTGAGCGCCAATGGCTGAGCAATGAGTTGAGAGACACATCTCAATTGTACCCTCTGTAAGACGTTGAAGAGCGCAAATTTTAACCAGCTCATTAAGAGACAACGTGGAAGTTTTCAGATTTTTTGGGGGGGTGTGGGGCGTGCGTCGCACGTCCCATACCCCCCAAATCTAAAGTTCACCTTAGGAATACCCTGAGACTCATACACCTTGGGATGGATCAGAAAAATCAAAAGACCTTGTCGACATTCGACAAGGTCTTGAAAATTCAGCGTAAATTGCGTTCAGACTTTTTCTTCCTCTTTTGGTTCCTCGCTACCTTCGCCTTCTTCGTCTTCAGTTTGCAAACCATTTTTGAAAGCGCGGATACCGGAACCTAGCTCGCCTGCAATTCTTGTTATTCGTCCAACCCCAAAAAGGAGCAAAACAATTACCAAGATGATAATAAGTTCAGTTGGGCCTAAGTTCATTTTTGATCTCCAGATTAGTTTTCATTCGAAAGGTTGCATGAAGTTTACAACGGATTGCTTGAAATGGCAATGTGCGGAAGAGCAATTCTCTCAGGCTTTTTCTAAAAATTCAGGTGACAAGTGACTAATATCAATCGTGGCCTCATCGCAAAACAGCATCGCCCTCTCGATAGCGTTACGCAGCTCCCGGATGTTGCCAGGCCAATCATATTGTACAAGGGCAGCTAATGCGCGCTCGGATATGTCCGTGATGTTCAAGCCCATGTGCTGGTTATTTTCTCGCATGAAAAGACCAACCAGCTCGGGGATATCCTCTTTTCGCTCACGAAGTGGGGGGATGTGCAAATCTACCACTTTCAGACGATAGTAAAGATCTTCGCGGAAGGAACCCTCTTGGATCATGCTCTGCAAATCGCGGTTGGAGGCTGCTAAGATTTGCACGTCAACTTTGATTAGGTTCGTTCCTCCCACTCTGCGGAAGGCTTGTTCCTCCAGGGCGCGCAGCAGTTTGGCTTGCATATCCACGGGCAGAGATGCAATTTCGTCCAGGAATAATAATCCTCCGTCAGCAACTTCCATCAGCCCGTGTTTGCGCTTTTGCGCGCCGGTGAAGGCCCCAGCTTCGAAACCGAACAATTCTGCTTCCAGCATAGTGCTCTGAATGGCGGCGCAATTGATCCCGATGAACGATTTGCTGGCCCGCGGGCTCATCTGGTGGATGGCGCGCGCGAGGATTTCCTTGCCAGTGCCAGTCTCCCCAGTGATTAACACCGATACCGTGGCCTGGGCGGCTCGTTGAGCCAGACTTAGCTGCTGAAGCATATCGGGGCTTTTCCCGACGACAAAGTTGAGCTCCCCGCGCTGTTGTTCTCGAAAGTGACTGAGTTCGCGGCGCATATCCACGATCTCTTTGGCGCGCTGGATGGACAGTTCAAGTCGGTCGAATTGGATCGGTTTCTGTAAGAAGTCATGCGCCCCGTTCTTCATGGCTTCCACAGCCATGTCGATATCTCCGTGAGCTGTGATCAATATGATGGGTGGTCTTATCGCAAATTGGGCAGTCTCTTCTAATAGATCTGGACCGTAGCCATCAGGGAGTTGCACATCTAAAAGGACGATATCGGCATTGTCTTGCTCTAGGTGGCTGCGAGCCTCCTCGAGGTTGGCTGCCGACAACGCTTCATATCCCTCACTTTCAAGATAATCTACAATGTGCGTGCGAGCATTTTCCTCATCTTCTACGACTAATATGGTTGCAGTCATTCTATACTGGTCTCCTGCGGATCTGCTGAACCATTGTCAGCAGGTAATTGGATGTGAAAGGTGGTCCCCCCAGGGAACGAGGTAACAGTGATCGTACCTCGATGGGCAGTCACGATTTGCTTGGTGATCGATAGCCCCAATCCGGTTCCATTAGGATTTGTGGTAAAAAATGGCTCGAATATTTTTTCCTGGTTGTCTTCCGAAATTCCTGGACCCGTATCGGAGAGATCGACCTGTAAGATCGGTTTTCCACTGGGATGGTTCGTACGTGATAATTTTACTGCAAATGTTCCTCCGTTGTCGCCCATAACACCAACTGCATTGCTGATGATGTTGGTGAAGACTTGCTCCAGACTTCGCAGATCTCCCAATAATTTGGGTAGATTTTCTTGCGCTTGAATATGAGATTTAATGCCGAAGCGAGCAAATCGAGGCCGCCAACGTTTCAAGATCTTTTCGAGGAGCTGCTCCAGATCTACCGGTCGGAAAACATAATTGCCCGTTCGGGAAAATGTCAGTACAGAATCCATTAGCGTTGTCAGCCGCTGGCAATCATCCTGCATGTTTTGGATGCGTTCCTTTTCTGGGTCATTGTCTTGCAACGCGCGATCAAGTAACTGCAAGCCCATATTGATATTGTTGATAGGGTTGCGAACTTCATGAGCGAATATGGCCGTTACTTCTCCCAGCAGCGCTCTCTGTTCGAGTTGTTGTGATCGCAAACGTATCTGTTCGTTCTCGCTTAAATCTCGAACGAACATCAAGGCACCATAAGGGGAGCCAGTGTCTCCTATGGGGTTGATTTCCAGATCTGCAAGGAACGAGGAGCCATCCCTGCGGTGTAATTGCACGTTCCCCAAGCTAGGTGTCGGGATGCCCTTTAGTGCACGCCTCAGCGCGGGCATCAAGCGATTCGTGCCGATGATCACACTGTCAATTGGGAGTCCAACGATTTCACTGCTGGCGTAACCTAAGATTAATTCCGCAGAGGGGTTTAGGCCCTGAATTTCCATTGTAGGTGAAACCGTAATAATGCCATCTTTTGCGTTTTCTCGCACTGCATCCCAGGTTTTTAACAGGCTCTTATTATTGTTTAGCTGTCTGCGTAAATTTGTCAGCAAGATGTTATTGTGGATGATTGTAGACGCAAATCCAGCAAGAATGTTCAGAAATTGAAGCGTGTTCTCAGGTGGAGGAGATTCCGACCCCGCGATGATTACGCCCATCCAGGCCTTTTGCTCTGGACCAGTACCGTTTTCTGCCAGCGGTGCAGATGCCAGGAAAGAAAACCCTGCAGACCTGGCAGCCTGATGGATCATAGTAACGATGGCGCGTTCGCCTCGCTGCCAGATCGATGGCTGGAGAAAATGGCTGATTTCGAGTGGCGAGATCTCGGAGGGGAAGGTCTTGGCTAATTCTCCGCATGCAGAGATCTGCCGTACGCCTGGCTTCTGCGAGCTGCCGATATAGACTGCAAAGGTGCTGTCTGGAAGCATCGTGCGTCCAATTTCGAGGACCTGGTTTAATGCCTCTTCAGGGTTTGAGTTCTGCGCCGTCAACACGAGTTCCAGCAATTTTTGATCCATCAAATTGGAAACTAGATTCTCCTGCGTTTTTTTCATTTTTCGCAGGTCGACGGTCTCGAATGTGATCAACGCCCAAGGGGTTTCGTCGCTCATTGGTTGGGAACGCACCGCTACAAAAACTGACTGTTGGTTGCGCGTCGTCAACTCAAGGCGAGGCAAGGTAGACTCGCGCGATGGACTGCGCATAGCCAATATGCTATCAATGTTCCCGCTTAGAATCTGACCTAATTCCATGGAAGATAATTCATCGTGGGTGTATGCGGTAAGCTCCATGAGTTTCGGATTTACCGAAACGATTTTGAAAGTATTTTTATCTACGAGCAGGGCAGCTTTATCGAAAGTGTGCAGGATTTGATCGATATCTTCTGCGCCAAGGAGCGGACGATTTGCGGGGCGGATTCGGGTGAATATATTTTGCATTTCAGATTTTTGCCATGCTTTGCCTAGTTCGAGCAGAGAGAATCCCTTCCATAGAGCGGTATTTTGCGACAGTACGTCTGGCAACATTGTACCCCTCCTTGACCAAAATTCCAGCGATCTGCGAATCAGTCAAAGGATCCCCTTCGCACTCGACGATTTCACGGATCAGCGCTCTAATAGGCAGACTGCGGTCGAAGAACTTACTCATGGGTATGATGCGGCCATTGGGTAGCCGGACAGATTTTCCCTGGACCGCACGAGAGACTGTTGACTCGTGCACTCCCAGAATTTCTGCCATGGCAGCGCGCGTGATCGGTTTCAATAGTTTGTCCCCCCTGATTATGAATTCCCTCTGGATTTGTGTCAGGATCGTCAATAGCTGGCGCATTGTGTTTTCTCTTTGCCGCAAACACTTGATCAGCAGATTCGCTTGTTCGTAATCTTTCTGCCATTTTTCTACCTTGTCGCCTGGGGCGTTTTTGATCTCTTTGCGGAAGAGGGGGTTTACTCGCAGAGAACCTCTCACTGGAAAGAGGATCTCAATTACCAAGGGTCCCTCGGGTTTGCCGTTGAGGTGGCTGACGATAATATCAGGATGATGGTACACGTTTGGGCCTGGTTCAAATCCCTGGCGGATACTGCCCCAAAAGGCGCGCGCAGGGTAGGGGTTTAAGTTGGTGCTGATAAACCTCGAGATTTCTTCCGCCTCCTGCGTAGAAATCCCGAGTAAAAGACCCAGTTTTGTAAAATGGTGCCGGCTGAGCAAATCCATTCCCCTGCGAATGGCTGTTTCGACATGGGGGGGCACTGCACTCGATTTAGCCAGCACTTCCAGTTGAACCAATAGCGCTTCTTGCGGCGTCGCTGACCCAACGCCAACCGGCTCAGAATGTTTAATCAATTCAAGGACCTTGTTCACTTTCTCGACGGAGATATGGTGGAAGCGGCTGATCTCCAATGGCGAGATTCTCAGCAATCCATCCTCGTCCAGGCTGGTAAGTATGTGCGCAGCAATGGGACGATCCTCCTTTTCCAGTTCGGCGGCAATCTGTTGCAAGACAAAGCCGGGTAATTCCAACGCAGGGGGGACATTATCATCGGGCAAGTCTTCAGGAGAAATTGATTGGGTTTTCCTCCCACCGTTGCCCTGGAAATAATCGCTGTGAGAAGTGCTGAAAACGATTGGCTCCAGATCGCCCGGATCGTGAGGCTTGCTGCAAAGCGGGCAGGGGGCCGAGTCAACCAATAACCGGTTGCAGCCACGACAACGGCGCGCCTCCAGCAATTCTAAGGCAGGATTGCTGGATAGCTCCGATTCAATCGACTGCTTGAGTTCAGCGAACGTCATATTGAGCAGTGACATGGTTTGCGCGAGGTGGGCTGTGGTTTGGGGTTTTGTTTCGAGTAGATGTATGGGATACATAGCGGATACTCCCTGATAGTATAGCTGTTAATTCAATAGGTTGCAATATCTGTGCCACAAAAATATGACGAACTTCAGATATTCCCGAATCTGCCAACCCCCACGTTGTCCTGGTAAAATTGAAATCTATGTCTGAATTAGCCATAATCGGTGGTGGCCTGGCTGGAAGCGAAGCAGCCTGGCAGGCCGCTCAAGGAGATATTAGAGTTAAGCTGTACGAAATGCGGCCGGAGGTCGAAACCGGCGCGCATACCGGACCCCTTTTTGCAGAGCTGGTCTGCTCCAACTCATTAGGTTCTGACCTGGCCGATCGCGCCCCTGGGGTGCTGAAAAATGAGTTGCGGCGAATGGGCTCCCTGCTAATTGAGTGCGCAGAACAGACCGCTGTTCCTGCGGGCGGTGCCTTGGCTGTAGATCGAGATCAGTTTGCAGCATTAGTTACCAAAAAGATATCAGAGCACCCCAATATAGAGGTTGTGCGTCAGGAAGTGAAATCGATCCCAGATACACCAACGATCATTGCATCAGGCCCGTTGACTTCTACTAGTTTATCTGATGCTATCGCCGCGTTGTCAGGTCAGGAGCATTTATATTTCTTTGATGCGATATCGCCGATTGTTACCCTGGAATCTATCGACATGGACATCGCCTACAGGGCTTCGCGCTATGACCGAGGCGAGCAGCAGGAAGGCGACTACATCAACTGCCCGATGACGGAATACGAATACAATGCCTTCGTAGATGCGATGTTGCAGGCTGAACGCATAGAGCTAAAATCCTTCGAGCAGCAACTCGAAAGCGGCGTAAAAGCAGGGATGCATACCTTCTTCGAAGGCTGTTTGCCTGTTGAAATCATCGCGCAACGTGGGCGTGAGACTCTGGCCTTCGGGCCCCTACGCCCTGTGGGCTTGGTTGACCCCCGCACGGGCAAGCGACCCCATGCGGTAGTACAACTTCGCCAGGATAATTTGGCTGGCACGCTCTATAACTTGGTGGGTTTCCAAACCAACCTGAAATTCCCAGATCAGCGGCGCGTATTTCGTTTGATCCCAGGACTAGAAGAGGCAGAGTTTGCCCGCTACGGACAGATGCACCGCAACACCTTCATTTTTTCACCAGCCTTGTTGAGGCCCACGCTTCAGTTCCACAACCGTGATGACCTTTTCTTTGCTGGCCAGATCACCGGGGTAGAGGGGTATGCCGGGAATATCGCCACGGGTTTATTGGCAGGATGGAATGCAGCACGCCTTCTCCGGGGCCTGGAGCCGGTCCAACTTCCGCAGGAGACCATGCTGGGTGCCCTGTGCCACTATATAACGCATGCCAGTGCGGCGGATTTTCAGCCCATGAAAGCAAATTTTGGGCTGCTACCTGTCCTGGATGGGGTGGGGCGGGGACGAAGGAATAAACGCAAACGAATGGAAATGTACGCTGAACGAGCAGCGCATTCACTGAGTATGTATTTGGATTCGGTCGATTAATGAGTAGCTTCTCTCAGAAGTTCAGCTAGAAGTTCAGCTTAGAAAAGAACCACCTGCCCCTCACCCTAATTCCCTCTCTCACTGGGAGAAGGAAAATCGAAGCGAAACAGGTGAGGTGTGAGGGAAAGCCCACCCATAAATTGCGCATAGCCATAAGGCGCTATACAATTCATAGATGAATATAATCTCATTAAATCGAAAAACACTCCGCATCACGATTATCATCGGGCTCGCCGTTGCCTTGGTGATATCACTCACCATGGGAATTGTCCGCCTTTCGGATCAACCCCAGTCCTTTGACGGTTCTCGAGCGTTTGCGCATATCGAGCATCAGCTTTCCCTGGGCCCTCGCATCCCAGGGAGCGTGGGCCACGCTCAATTGGTAGATTGGCTGCAAACCGAGCTGGAAGGGCAGGGCTGGACGACCCGGGTTCAGGAGACCTCGCGATTAGATCGACCTATTCGCAATATCATCGCTACACGTGGAGATTTGGAACCAGTTGCACCATGGATCATCTTAGGTGCGCATTACGATACTCGCATCTATGCTGATGAAGATGAGGACCCTGGCAAGCGGCTTGAACCTGTCCCAGGCGCGAACGACGGTGCTTCAGGCGTAGCTGTATTGCTCGAACTTGCAAGAACAATTCCACCTGATTACCCAGGGGAAGTCTGGCTGGTTTTCTTTGACGCGGAAGATAACGGCAGAATCGCTGGTTGGGATTGGATCTTGGGTTCAAGGGCATTTGTTGAAGACCTCAAGGGGCAGCCTGATGCTGTTGTTATCGTGGATATGATTGGGGATGCGGACTTGAACATCATGATGGAACGAAATTCCGACCTTGAGTTGACTGCAGAACTTTGGGGACAAGCTGATGCCCTGGGGTACAGCGACCACTTCATTCCCGTGCCTGGCTATTCCATTCTCGACGACCACACCCCCTTCCTCGCCGCGGGCATCCCTGCTTTGGATATCATCGATTTCGATTACCCTTATTGGCACACTACTGAAGACACACTTGATAAAGTTTCAGCGGAGAGCCTGCAAATTGTGGGGGATACATTGTTATCCTGGCTGGAGTCAAAGCGATAGGATTGTCTAGTTGCTTGGCAAATGCCCAAACATCGCTTAAACTTACCTTATGCGTGTGATCGATTTGCTTGAACAGATACGAGTGCGATGGGCAGAAAGGGTAGCCCATCGTTTAGCGCGTGGAGAAAGTGTCCGGGAGAGTTTTCAGGATCAGCTTTACCGCTATTTTGATTTGGTGAAGCAGGCCCTCATCAGTGGGGACCCAGCCTGGCTCAACGAAATTCTTGACGAATGGACCTCAGCTCGCACGCAAACAGAGCAAGAGCGCCAAGAAGGCAGTCTTGCGCCCATCCTGGGACATATCTTGCTTTCTCTGAGTTCTGTTGCCCGTGAGCGCCTGAGCAACGAAGATGTTTTGGAGCTAATAGACGCTTTCTTGCCTATTCATGATCACGCCTTGCAATATTCGTCCAAACTTGAAACGGAGATCTACGTTGGTCACATCGCGAGCGATTTGGAACAGGCGCGCGCTTCGCTTGAACGTCTCGACAAGAGTAAATCCGATTTCATTTCCGTGGCAGCTCATGAGTTGAGGACCCCGCTGACACTCATCGAAGGTTATTCGTCGATGCTGATCGAATTCTACCCTGAGGACAGTCAGGTTCGGGAGCAAGTCGAGATCATGATCAAAGGCGTAGACAACGGCATCTTGCGGTTGCGTGAGATTATCGATGACATGATCGATGTTTCGCTCATCGATAACGATATGTTAAAACTCAATTATCAACCTGTGTGGCTCAACCAGTTGCTGGGTATTGCTCGGCAAGAGATCGATACGATTGTCAGCGACCGTACGATAGTTTTTACAATTGAGGAATTTCCGGGGGTTAATGAAATGCTGTTTGGCGATTCCGAGCGCCTATATCAGGCAATTTGGAAAATTCTCAGTAACGCTGTCAAGTACACCCCTGACCAGGGTCAGATCAAGATCAGCGGTCGCAAGTTGCCCGGCTTTATCGAAATGACGATTTCCGACACGGGCATTGGGATCGATCCAGATGACCAGCCCCGCATTTTCGAGAAATTTGCCCATGTGGGTGATACCTCTCTGCACTCCAGTGGCAAGACAAAATTCAAAGGTGGCGGACCAGGGTTGGGGCTACCCATAACGAAGGGCATCATCGAGGCTCATGGTGGCGCAATTTGGGTTGAGTCAGACGGATATGACGAAATGACTTGCCCCGGTTCTACATTCCATATCTTATTGCCCGTGCGCAAAGAATCGCCGGATGAGAACGTCAACAAGTTTTTCGAGACAATAAGTGACGATGAGCTGCATGACAGCGAAAATTCCTACGAACAGATCAAAGAGACCCTAGCAAAAGAATCCTCATGGCCAAAGACATAATCCATACCCAACCTCCACGCGAACGCGCGTTTCTTGTAGGGGTTGAGATATACGATCAGAATAATCTGCTATCACTTAATGACTCCTTGGAGGAGTTGAGCCTGCTGGCCGATACGGCCGGTTTAGACGTGGTGGGTTCTGAAACCCAAAAACGAAGCAGGCCTCACCAAAAAACCTTTATCGGCTCTGGAAAGGTCGACGAGATTAAAGCACTAGCAAGTGAAGTCGATGCCCAGATCATCCTCTTTGATGACGAGCTTTCCCCCAGGCATCAACGCGAACTGGAGCGGCTTTTCGGGGACGATATACGCGTCCTGGATCGCACTGCGCTGATTCTGGATATCTTCGCTCAGCATGCCAGCACGCGCGAAGGCACCTTGCAAGTGGAGTTGGCTCAATACGAATACCGCCTGCCGCGCTTGACGCGCGCCTGGACGCACCTGGCCCGTCAGGCTGGTGGCGGAGGTGGCCGTACTGGCAGCGCCGGTGGCGTGGGCTTGCGTGGACCTGGTGAGACTCAGTTGGAGGTTGACCGACGCGACATTCACCGGCGCATCGATCACCTCAAGGGAGAACTCGATAAGGTACGGGCGCATCGCCAGCGACACCGTACACAACGCAAGCGCTCCCGCATCCCAGTCATCGCCCTGGTTGGGTACACCAACGCAGGAAAATCGACGCTCCTCAATCAGCTAGCCTCTTCGGATGTTTATGTAGCCGACCAGCTCTTCGCGACGTTGGACCCCACTACGCGGCGAGTCGAGCTACCTGATGGCAAGGCCGTGCTCTTTACGGATACCGTTGGCTTTATTCAAAAATTGCCCACTATGTTGGTGGCTGCTTTCAGGGCTACCCTGGAAGAAATTGCTGAGGCCGATCTGCTCCTGCATGTTCTAGATATCACTCATCCTAATGTGCATGCCCATGCCGAAGCAGTCCACCACACATTGAAGGAGATCGAAGCCGATCACATCCCCGTACTGACGGCACTGAACAAGATCGACCGACTGCATGATCCTGGCGCAGCCCGACAATCTATGGATGAATTCCCCAACGCCGTGGCCATCTCCGCGTTACGAAATGAGGGCATTACTGACCTACTTCGGGCCACACAGCAACAATTGTTTGAGATGTTCACTCCCCTTGAAGTTGAATTGCCCTACCAAGAAGGAAAATTGATCTCACTCTTTCATAACCACGGCGAAGTCGATCGTATCGAACATGGCAGCCAGGGCGTGATGATTCAGGGTCGTATCCCAGGCCGCTTGATGGCTCAATTTAGTGCATATTTGAAACAGCAGTCTGGAACTTAATATTCCAAATAACGCGTTGTCATTGACGGAGATTGCGCTTTGCCGCAAGTAGGGTTCACAATACCAAGTAAATAATGGAGATCGGCAGATGCAGAAGTTCAATACATTTTTGGATCATCTTTCGGATTTTTTGTCGAAGCGAAAAGGACTAATGCCGCTTTTGGGGATATTGTTGGTGGTGGTGAATTTCGTGTTGAGCCTCATTCCTGGTTTAGGCTGGATCGCTGAAAGCAACCTGTTCCTGCACTTAGGGGTGATCCTGGGACTCCTGGGTTTCATGATTGCCTGGGCTTTGTAGTTGGTTGGTTTAATAACTAGCAGAAAAAAAATCGTTCCACCGATCTTTGGTGGAACGATTTTTTCTTTGAGTGAGTTTTTCTGTCAGCTTACAGCGAAGCGCTCATTGTTAGAACGCATCCATCTTTGGTCCGGCATCACACACTTCGGGGGGAGAATCGTCAGCAAATTTTTTAAAGTTCTCAACGAAACGAGCAGCTAATTGGCGATACTTATCCTTGTAGGCCTCTTTGCTGGGCCATGACTCGGCCGGGTCAAAGACATCATCGGGAACGCCTGGGCAACTTTTGGGAACCTGGAAGCCGAAAACTGGCTCAGTGTAGTATTCCACATCCAGCAGGTCACCGTTGAGGGCTGCAGTCAACATGGCGCGGGTGTATCCGATGCTGATGCGTTTGCCAACACCATAGGGGCCGCCAACCCAACCAGTGTTGAGCAGCCAGGCGGTCGCGCCGTAGCGCTCCATTTTGCGTGCCAGCAGTTCGGCATATTTAGCCGGGTGGTGCACCATGAAGGGCGCGCCGAAGCAGGCACTAAACGTGATCTCAGGCTCCTCGCCCAGACCGACTTCGGTGCCGCCAACCTTTGAGGTGTACCCTGATATGAAATGGTACATTGCCTGCTCAGGGGTTAACTTGGCGATGGGGGGTAGCACGCCGGAGGCATCGCAAGTCAACAATAGGATGTTTTTGGGATGGCCGCCACGACCGTCAGGGAGAGCATTGTCAATGAACCTTAGTGGGTACGACGAACGAGTATTCTCGGTGATATCGTCGTCATCGAGGTCGATCAGGCGGGTCACCGGATCGTAGATCACATTCTCGAGGATCGTGCCAAACCTGTGGGAGGCGTCAAAGATTTGGGGTTCCGCGCTAGGAGATAGTTGGATCACTTTTGCGTAGCACCCACCCTCAAAGTTGAACACCCCGTCATCTGACCAGCCGTGTTCATCATCACCGATCAATCCCCGGTTCGGGTCGGCGGACAAACTTGTTTTCCCTGTACCAGATAATCCAAAGAACAGTGCGACATCTTCATCGTCTCCCTGGTTGGCTGAGCAGTGCATGGCCATGACGCCTTCTTTCGGAAGCAGGTAATTGAGCACCGTGAAGATGGACTTCTTGATCTCACCACCATAGGCCGAGCCGCCGATGATGGCCAACTGCTGCTCGAAATTGAGCACGATGAATGTGTCCGAGCGGGTGCCGTCGATGGGCGGGAAGGCCTGGAAAGAGGGCACGGAAATGACAGTAAATTCGGGTACATGCACGCGGTATTCCTCGGCGTTCTTAGGAAGCAGGAACATATTGCGCGCGAACAGGCTGTGCCAGGCAAGCTCAGTGATGATGCGAACGGGCATCTTGTAATCAGGGTGATTGCCAGCGAAGCAGTCCTGCATAAAGAGATCGCGCCCCTGGACAAATCCCTGAAGCCGGGTGAACAGTTCTTCGAACGTGTCGCGGCCATAAGGGCGATTGTACTCACCCCACCAGATATCCTCTTCGGTGGACGGTTCGCGCACGACAAACTTATCGTTGGCGGCTCGGGCGGTGTGTTTCCCAGAAGGTACGATGATTGGCCCCTTGTGGGAAATGTGACCTTCGCTGCGGAAGACAATTTCTTCATAGAGCGCCTCCGTGGGAAGGTTCCAATAGCCCAGGCGAATGTTGGTGAACCCCTGGTTGCTGAGGCTGTAATCGGCTTTAAGGGCGTGAGCTTGATCCTGCGCGGGGGTTTTTATGTTTAGTAAATTGTTCATGTGAACTCCGAGTTATAGCCAATCTCTGATGAGTTTACGGTCGCCGATATAGATCTCGTTGGGGGCCTCAGGGTCGAGAGCCCAGCGGATGCGCTCGATGCCTTCGGTTATATTCTTGACCGATCCGGAATAACTCAGCCGGATATGGCCTTCCATGCCGAAGTCCTTTCCTGGCACGGTCACCACCAACGCTTTTTCAAGCAAGAAGGCTGCCAGTTTGGTCGAATCAACGTCATAGGCTCTGAAATCTGGCAAACAGTAGAAGGTGCCATTGGGGGGACAAAGTTTGATATCGTTGAATGCCCTGAGCTCGTCCAGGATGATGGTGCGGTTATTTTCGATTGTCAGGCGCAGATTCTCGATGCCTGCTTGCTGACCGGTCAGCGCACCTTCGGCAGCAGATTGCAGCAGCACGGATGGGTTCGAGGTCATATTGCCCTGAACATTGGTCATGATCTCTACCAATTTGCGTGGCGCGATCACCCAGCCGATTCGGAAACCGGTCATGCCATAGGATTTGGCGATGCCATTGACTACGATCACGCGCGAGTTTTCCGTGTCTTTGTCCGTAAACTTAAACCCTGGGGTCCAAAGTTTGCGGTCAAATACCAGCTTATGGTAGATGTCGTCCATGATCAGGTAGATGCCTTTGCATTCACAAAAATCCACCAGCTCCGCGATGAATTCCTCAGGATACATCACGCCAGAAGGGTTATTGGGGCTGTTGACGATGATGGCTTTGGTATACGAGCTGACCTTCTGCTCGATGTCTTGCATGCGGTGGTAGAAAGTGCCATCCTCAGGGGTGACCACTACAGGCACGGCGTAGCACATCTTGATCATTTCAGGGTAACTGACCCAATACGGGGCCAATAACATGACCTCATCCTGAGGATTGACCAGCGTATAGATAATATTGAAGAGCGATTGCTTGGCCCCCGTGGTGACGATGATATTCTCCGGCGCAACCACGCGACCGTAATGCTCTTCCGTGTAGCCTATGATGGCCTTTTTGAGTGAAGGTGTGCCATCAACGCGCGAATATTTAACATCTCCGACACGCAATTTAGCAGAGGAACTCATGATGGCATTAATGGGCGTGGGATTCTTTGGCTCCCCGATGCCCAAAGAGATCACTGGCTCGCCTTTTTCGCGCAGCAGGCGGGCCTTTTCGTTCAGGGCGAACGTGGGGGAGGGGGCAATAGCTCGGGCTTGAATGCTTATGCTCATTATTTCTCCAGTGATTAATTGTCAGTGGATTGTGGATAGAAGTTGACGCGGTTATTATACCGCCATTAGTGAGGGGAAGAACGATTGATGATCATGATAATTTGCTGTGCTACAATGGGAATTGGGAAGAAACCCGTTTTCGTCAGATAACAGGCTTCTAGGTATCTAGGAGGATAAATCTATGGTGGAAACACGCAAAATCGACACCCTTAGCAAGTCCGACGTGAAGGCATTTGTCGAGTTGCCATTCCGTCTGTATAAAGATAACTCCCACTGGGTGCCCCCGCCGCGCATGGATGTGCGCTCTTATCTTCAACAAGACAAGCATCCCTTTTACGAGCATTCGGAGGCGGATTTCTTTGTGGCTGAGAAAAAGGGGCAGGTGATCGGTAGGGTGGCTGCGCTGGTTAACAAGAATTACAACAAACATCATAATAAACAAATCGGTCAGTTCTATTTCTTCGAGTGCGTTGAAGACACTGCTGTGGCAGAAGCGCTATTTGAACGCGTTTTCAATTGGGCGCGGGCGCGCGGCTTAAACCAGATTATCGGCCCCAAGGGTATGGGGCCCTTGGATGGATATGGCATGCTGGTGGAGGGGTTCGAGCACCGCCAAGTGATGACGATGATGAATTACAACTTCGACTATTACCCCCAGTTCATGCAGCAAATGGGCTTTCGCAAGGAGGTCGATTTCGTCTCACACTATTTCGATGTCAGTAAATTTAAAATTGATGAACGCGTGCATCGCATTGCAGAACGTGCATCACAACGAGGTTCATTACGCGTCCTGCAGATGAAGAACAAGCGACAACTGCGCGCCTGGGCGGATAGTATCGGTAAAGCCTATAACAATGCCTTCGTCGAGAACTGGGAATATGTCCCATTAACAGAGAAAGAGATCCAATTCGTCCTGGAAACGATAATCCTGCTGGCGGTGCCGCGCTTCATCAAACTGATCGTCCATGACTCCGACGTGGTCGGGTTCTTATTCGCCTTCCCAGATGTCTCTGGAGCCATGCAGCGTGCCAATGGAAATCTTTTTCCATTTGGTATTTTTGACATGCTCCTGGAGATGCGACGCACCAAATGGGTGGCGGTTAACGGGACTGGGATCCTGCCTGAATTTCAGGGACGCGGTGGAAACGCGCTGCTGTATTCGGAAATGGA
>CAYWIC010000117.1:0-17439 GCA_964458115.1 uncultured Anaerolineales bacterium
GGTTTCCCGAACAGGGAAGATTTACCAAAAAGGATGCCCAGGCCATTTGTAAAGCGGCGCTGGGGTGGAGCAGACAACTAAGGTGGACAATGCCAAAACAAAAAACTCCTGGGGGCCAACAAATGGTCAGAGGGGCCGTTGGAGCGGTTGCCATATACCGGGGTTTACGGGATAGTGGAATTGAGCACGCATATGCGATTGAATTGGGGGGTGATATTGGTTACCAATTCTATAAATTAAGCGTTGATCCTTTCAGGTGGGTTGCACGCCTATTTGCCCGCACCCCTGCAAAGAAAATGGACTTAATTCAAAGGCTGGTAATTGACATTGGTATTCCAAGTCCCGATTACGATGTCGTTGTCTGCAATCCGCCAAGTGGGTTAGCGTATGACATTCACCGTTGTCCGCCATATGATTACGTTAAAACATTAGGTGCAGAAGAGTTGGAATTTTTCCAGAAAACCAATTGCACTTTTGATTGGCCAATTGCTGAATATTGGGTAAAAGGCGGTTGCTATAAAAGAACGAAAACTCTTTCCCATGGTGATGAAATGTGCGACCAGAGGTGGCTGGCAAATTGATCCATCCCTCAAAAGGAGATAAAAATGAAACCATCCCAATGGCTCAGACTAATTACAACTTGCCTTTCCATACCTCTGATCCTATTAGCTTGCGGATGGGATGTCAGTTGGTGGCAGGCGTGGGTTTACTCTGTGCTGTTTGTTGCGGCTGGCCTAGGGGGGCGCTTGTGGGCAGAATGGCGACATCCTGGATTACTGGCGGAACGAGCTAAATATTTAAAGGCTCCAGATGTGAAGCCTTGGGATAAAGTACTTGCCCCGCTATTGGCGGTGAGTCTATACTTCCCGCCAGTCATAGTAGCAGGGCTAGATCATCATTTCGGGTGGTCGCCTCTCATACCAATATGGCTCAATATTCTTGGGCTGGTTCTGGTTGCACTTGGGTACACCTTCTCTGCGTGGGCTTTAGTGGAGAATCGCTTTTTCACCAGTATGGTGCGTATCCAGACAGATCGAGGACATGAGGTGTGCGACAGTGGGCCTTACAGGATTGTGCGACATCCGGGCTATGCTGGTCATATTCTGCCACTACTGGGTATTGTCTTAGCTTTGAGTTCGGTATGGACACTCACTCCAGCAATAGTGGCGTTGATTATCACGGTGATCAGAACTGAACTGGAAGATCGAACTCTACAGGATGAACTACCAGAGTATTTGGAGTATGCACGGCGTGTACGTTATCGGTTGGTTCCTGGAATCTACTGAGTGGTCTTATCCCCATGATGCAATTTAAAGGAGTATAGATAGATGAAACTCAGCCAACGTGAATTTAAAGCCATGAACCACCCCTTACGGCGTTTTTTGCAGCGCAATATCGAATTTCCATTGTTCTTGAACTCGGGCCTCGAGATAGAAAATCTAGACGTGCTTGAGATAGGTTGTGGATCCGGTTATGGGGCTGTTCTCCTTTCCAGGTTGAACCCCAAAAGTTACCAGGGGGTCGACCTGATGCCCGAGCAAATCAAACTTGCTATCGAGTTGGCAAAACGATATCAACTAGATGAATACGAATTCAGCGTCGAAGATGCTACGAACCTCAGCAGCATCCCCGATGAATCTAAAGATGTGGTCGTGATCTTTGGAATTTTGCACCATATATCTCTCTGGCGAGAGGTAATTTGTGAGTGCAATCGTGTGCTGCGCGTGGGGGGCAAAATCTTTTTAGAAGAACCAGATGGAGCAAGTATTGAAGCCTGGGATAAGGTTTTTAAATGGGGGCATCCAGATGATGCTGCTTTTCGGTTGAAGGAGCTTGAAGCTTTCTTGATTCGAAGCGGCTTCAGCATATTGAAACAACGAAAGGTATTGAGTTTCGGGGTTTATGCCGCCCAGAAACGTTGAGGTTTGCCATGAGTATATTTGATATATTCCAGTTGGTAACATTGGTTGCCTTTTTAATCGTATTCATCGGGCGTTCGATCTTTCTCTATACCCGTCATGGGGTCAATCCGCTGGTGCTGGGCGTTGGAAAAACCGGGCTGAGACGTATCGTTGAGTTAGCCTTTTTTGTGGGGCTTTTTCTATGGATCATAGAAATTATCTGTAATGCCTTACATTGGGATTGGCATGTCTTCGGGAACTCATCTTCGGTTATCATTTTTGACATTATCCAAATCAAGATCCTTGGCGTGGCGCTTATCGTAAGCGGTTTTTTGATGTTTGTCCTGGCTTTGATCTCTTTCGGTCGGTCATGGCGAGTGGGTATCGATGAACAATCCCCCGGAGACTTGGTAACGCATGGGGTTTTCAGGATCAGCCGCAATCCCATTTTTGTGTTCATTGATCTATATTTCGCGGGCACGTTCTTCATCTACAGTTCCACATTCTTCCTGGTAGCGGCTATAATAGTCCTCTTTGGGCTGCACTATCAAATATTGCAGGAGGAATCATTCCTGAAAGAGAATTACGGGAAATCCTATTTGCAGTATATGGAGCGGACTGCACGTTATCTTGGCTGGAGGATGAATTCATGACGGAGTTTCAACGCACATTTTCTGGTGCACCTTGGGAGAAGAAAGTAGGATATTGTCGGGCTATTCGAGCTGGAAACAATATCTATGTCACAGGAACGGCTCCTGTAACCGAGGCGGGCACCTGCTATGCCCCAGGGGATGCTTACGCCCAAACCAGGCGCTGCATCGAGATCATCGAACAAGCTCTAGAAAATCTAGGCGCTGATCTCTCGAGTGTGGTACGCACGCGCATGTTCGTCACCGATATCAGCCATTGGCATGAATACGGACGCGCCCATGGTGAGTTCTTTACCAAACACCCGCCTGCCACCACCATGGTTGAAGTCAAGGCATTGATCGATCCGGAGATGATGATCGAAATCGAAGCTGACGCGGTCTGCGAATAGAAATATGAGGCACCCCAAATTTTAGAAGATTTAGATTATTGGTAGAAAATCTCTCCCGTCACTTTGTCGCATGTGCCAGGCCAGCGAGAGAGTGCAAGGATCGCCCAAGGGCGTCTCTCGCTATTAGACTGGTGGGCTAGGGAAAACAGACATGACACACCCGAATATTAAATTCGGGGTGTGTCATGTTTATGAAAACACATAGCGTTATAATTGATCCACGCAATTCGACAGGAGAGTTTAAATGCAGGTATTAGGCATCGATATTGGTGGATCAGGAATAAAAGGCGCGCCAGTGGATATCCAGAAAGGGGAAATGCTCACTGAGCGATACCGCATCCCTACCCCCCGACCAGCGAAACCAAAACCCGTCGCAATGACAGTCGCCGAAATCGCCAAATATTTCGATTGGCAGGGACCCATCGGATGTGGATTCCCGGCCGTTGTACAGCAGGGTATCACGCGCACAGCCGCGAATGTACATGACAAGTGGATTGGCACCAATGCCGCGGCGCTCTTCAGCGAGGCGACAGGCTGCCCGGTGACAGTGATCAACGATGCCGACGCGGCAGGACTTGCGGAGATGGCTTTCGGGGCCGGAAAGGGACGCAAGGGGGTAGTGCTGTTGGTAACCATCGGCACCGGCCTGGGGACATCTCTGTTCACCGATGGGATGCTGCTGCCCAACACCGAACTGGGTCATATCGAGATTGACGGCGAAGATGCAGAGCTCTTGGCATCAGATGCTGCCCGAAAACGGAACGATCTCAGTTGGAAGCAGTGGGGAAAGCGCCTCGACATATATTTAATCCGTATGGAGCAATTGGTCTGGCCAGACTTGATCATCCTCGGGGGAGGGGTCAGCAAGAAGCACCCGAAATTCTTGCCTCATCTGACTGTCCAGGCTGAGATCGTCATTGCCGAAACCTTCAACGAGGCAGGCATAATCGGCGCCGCATTGTCGGGTAATGCCTAAGGATTGTCTGCTTTCTTACAGCGAGGTAAGGAAATGTCGTATAAAACCGATACACTTACAACTCTCTTTCGCCACAACCTATGGGCAAATCAACGGTTGCTCGAAATTTGCGCTGAATTGGATAGCGAACAACTGGATGCCAGCATTGCTGGTGCTTTTGGCTCTATTCGTGACACATTGCGACACATCGTTCTCGCCGAGCAATCGTACTTTGCGCGCATCAGCACGGGCCAGCCAAGTCAACCTTCGGATGATGAGCTGACTCTGTCAAAAATGATAGACTCTGTACGAAAGACGGGTCGTGGTTTGATTGACTGGGCAATCAAGGTAAAAGCGGAAGACACGGTAATACTCGACTGGCGTGGAACCCCGCGGGAAGTGCCAAAATCTGTCATACTCACCCAGGTCATCAACCACGCTACTGAGCATCGCGCTCAAATTATGTCAATAATGACCAACTTGGGAATCCAACCACCTAATTTAGATAGCTGGACTTATTTTGAAGAAACGGATAAGCAATTCTCGTTATGAAATTATCTGCATACATAGCAACAAGTCTTGATGGGTATATAGCCAGGGAAAACGGTGATCTTGATTGGCTGCCCGGGAGCGATGGAGAAACAGACGGTGAAGATTATGGATTTGGCAGTTTCCTTGAGTCCGTTGACACCTTGGTTATGGGCCGGAATACCTATGAAATGGTGATGTCGTTTGGTATTTGGCCCTATGGGAAAAAACGGGTCATTGTAATGAGCACTCGACAGATAAGCATCCCTGAAGAATTGACTGATACGGTTGAAGCCAGGTCGTGCTCACCAATCGAACTCATAGATGAACTCACAATTTCAGATGTAAAACATATTTATGTTGATGGGGGCAAAACAATACAAGGATTCATCAAGGCGGATTTACTCAATGAAATCACGATCACGACGGTGCCGGTGCTCATTGGAAGTGGCATCCCGCTCTTTGGTATCGTAGATTCCGACGTAGAATTGCGTCACCTTGAAACCCAGTCGTTCGAAAACGGTTTTGTGCAAAGCAAGTATGCATTTCTTTGACATCCTTCCGATGGATAATTGAAACATGCCCGACAGCCAGGAAAAATTCAGGATTGAGTCTATTCCAAGGATGCGGCGATTTGCGCTGGATGCCGGTCGTCTGGGAAGGAGTAGACATATCGTACACGGTCTCATCGAAGTTGATGTAACTCAAGCACGGAATCACATCAACGAGCACAAGGAACAAACAGCAGAGACCTTATCATTTACTGCCTTTCTAATTCATTGTTTGAGCGCGGCGATAGAGCAAAATCCACATCTACATGCGTATCGCAATTGGCGTAATCAGCTGGTTATCTTTGAGAATATCAATATCAACTCTATGGTTGAAATCGACCGGGATGGAAAAAAGATCCCCATTCCGCATGTGTTCAAGGGGACGAATCACAAATCATTTCAGGATATTCACATTGAAATGCGTGCGACACAAGCAAATCCTCGGCAAACCATCGAGTCCAAATTCATGGAAAGCTTTTTATTCCTACCGGGGTTTGTTCGGCGCATGTTCTACTGGGTTGTGATGCGAATCCCGCAACTTTTTCGGAAATATTCCAGCTCAGTGATGGTGACAGCAGTGGGGATGTTTGGCCGGGGTGGGGGATGGGGGATAACGATGGCAAATGCAACCCTGACAGTGACGGTGGGGGGGATTGTCAAGAAGCCAGGAGTTGTTGAAGACCGAATTGAAATTCGAGAGTATCTTGATCTCACCATCAGCATAGATCACGACATGGTTGACGGTGCTCCCATAGTGAGGTTTGTAAATCGATTTCGAGAGCTGATTGAGTGTGGTTATGGATTGCTTTAAACACACTATATTATGGATGCTAGTGAACTGGCTATAACGAATAACTTTACTAAAGAAGGTGGTGGATGTTTTCTACAAATAATAAAACTGCTTATCGAATGGCCACTCTAAGTGCGTACGTCACACTTTTTGGAATTATTTTTTCGGGTCCACTGGCCTTACTTGTCGTTTCCATTGTGCAACAACAACCTCCTTGGGAAAGCGTTCAAGTATTTGTAGAAAACTACCATGATATTCAGTCCTTACCCTTCTATTTTGGTTTTTTGCTGATCGCAGGTAGTATCGTGATGATCGCTGCCCTGTATGAGCTTTCAGAAAGACAATTCCCATTATTGGTTGCTGTCCTTTTTACAACCGTAGGTGGAACCCTGATCTTCTTCAATTATTTCACGCAAACAACATTCATCCCGGAGTTGGTGAGAGAATATTCGCAAGAATCCGCCCCGATCATCAGCTCGTTGACAATGGCGAATCCAACATCTTTGGCCTGGGCAGTCGAAATGTGGGGATATGGATTCATAGGTTTGGGAAGTTGGTTTGCGGCGGCATTCTTTTCAGCTACGCGATTGGAACGAATCACGGGAGCCTTGTTTATTGTGAACGGCGTTGTGAGTATACTGGGTGCAATTTGGACTTCAATTGATTTAGGGTGGGTGCTGACGCAGCCTGGAATTATAGCGTTCGCCTTTTGGAATATTCTCTATTTAGCGATGGTAATCCTTTTGATTGTTGTTCTTCGTAAACGAAAATGGCAAAATTGAAACTTGATCTTCACGATATATATAATCGTGGAGAAACGATTGATAAAGAGCTAAATCGAGTTATCAACGAAGCGGTTGAAAAACGGATTAAGCTTGTTGAAATTATTCCAGGCAAGGGAAGCGGTCAGCTAAAGAAAAAGGTATTACGTTTCCTCAATCAGAAGCATATACGCAGCATGTATCATCGCGTCGAGAAAGATGACAAGAACTTTGGGCGCATATTTGTCCATTTTCGACATTAATTACCTTCTGGCGAACTCCAGATTTGGGGGTATGGGGCGTGCTCCGCCCGCCCCATACCCCCAAATCTGGAGTTCGCCACGGAAATAAATCTGATGAACAGAATAAATCGTGCAAATATCAAAATTGGAAGCCGGGTTCTGATCGTACAAAAAAAGGATCAAAGATCAGGAAAGCGAACCGAAGGTATCGTCAGAGACATACTGACGAAATCAGCAACGCATCCACACGGCATAAAAGTTCGCTTGGAAAATGGCCAAATTGGAAGGGTCAAAAAATTGTTGGAAGATTAGATTTATTCCATTTCTTATTGCACACAAGTTAATCCCACCCGAATAATTCTAAAAAAAGAGGAAGCCAGGATCGGCTTCCTCTTGTACATTTAACATGCAAGTTCTTAATCTAACGCACCATACCCAGGGCCTGATTCGAAGAAATCGTAGTTGGGTTTAATATCTTCCGTCAGGTCAACTTCCTCACCGGCTTCCAGTTCCTTGACGGTATCCAGGACGACCGGATCGCCGTGGTGGTTCTCGGCTTCATAGTGTCCGCTCAAGCCGACCTTGCTGATGAATTCGCCGCCGGAGGCTGTATAGGGATCAGGAACCTCATCTTCAGGGAAGATAGCTTCGAAAGGACACTCAGGCACGCAAGCGCCGCAATCGATGCAGGTGTCAGGGTCAATATAGATCCAAGGCCATTCCTCAGCGGGCTTGCCAGGGACCATGCACTCTACTGGGCATACCTCGATACACCCAAGATCGCGCAGACAAAGGCTGGTAGTTATATAGGTCATAATTTATCCTCCAAGGTCAGGGCTAATTATTAATAAGAGTTAGTTGGTATTTTACCTTAACTTCGGAGTATATCGCAAACTTGACTTAGGGGTCTCTGGGAAACGCCGTGGGACTATCCAGATTTAGAGCTGAGTGGTGTGCTCCGCACCCCACTCAGCTCTAAATCTGGGGGATCACCTCGGCAATTCCTAAAGAGCCTGACTTAGCACAAAGTCATCGCTTTGCGCACCTGCCCGAAGGGCCGCATAGCTTGGCGTTGTGAGTCGCTTGTGAAGGCATTGCAATCCTCTCATTCCAGAGAAGAAATTGCTTCGGTCGCACAGATCGCTCCCTAGCAATGACAATTAATGCACAAGTGAACTTGATCCCCCTTCCGCTTTCTGATATAACTCCAGTATGAAATCACGTCTGGTTTTGGCCTGGATACTGGTTGGCCTGGGCATTCTCTTCCTGATCAGCGGATTGATTGTCACCACGTTTGCGACAGTTTCCAGTGGTTCTAATTTGCCTCAAGCAAATGCTGTTCCACCATCGATGTGGGTTGAATTCGCAAACCAAATTATGGATTTCACTCTCGAACTTCTCGCCATGGAATGGACTCCTACCAGGGTAGGGATCTTCTTTATTGTCGTGGGCATGGTGTTAGAAGGCATTGGGGTATATTCTTTGCTTTCGGCAACAAAGTGAGTATTCTGCAAGTTTTAAAAAAATACACTTGGAGCAGCGCATGCTACTCCAGATGTATTTTTAATATTAACTGGAAAAGCTACAACCTAGCAGTCTCCTTATTCCTTAACCGCCTCGATAATTTCCGCAGCCAGGTCATAGCGGCTAAATGGGGGCATGATATAGACCCCCTGCACCCATGATTTCATTTTTTGGATGTCTTCAATGGCAATCTGCACGCCTTCTTGCGGCGAGACATCTCCAGCGGCGTCCAAGCGTTCGAGGGTCTGATTAGGGATGATGATCCCCGGTACCTCATTGTGCAAAAAGGATGCATGGCGAGTGCCATATAGAGGCAGCACCCCTGCCAGGATGGGGATCTCTAAGGGACCAAATTCACTTTCATATCGTTCAAGAAATTTTACAGCTTTTTCAGGTTGATAGATGGGTTGGGTGAGGGCGAAATCGGCGCCATTGTCGATCTTGCGTCGCAGGACTTTGATCTCTCGCTCGGGATTGGATGGCAGTAAATTCAACGCACAGCCTACAAAGAAAGAGGTCGGCTGCCCAATGTCGGAACCCGCATGATCCTGACCGGTGTTGAATCGCTGCTTGATGAGTTTGATCAGCCCCGAGGGGGCCAAATCATAATCATCCATGGCATCGGGATAATCCCCAATCGATGTCGGATCGCCCATCACCACAAAGACATTGCGGATGTCCAGGGCGTGTGCAGCCAGCAAATCACCTTGCAACTTCAACAAATTGCGGCCACGGGTGGGAAAGTGCAATGTAGTTTCAATATCCACATTGCGCTGGATCAAGTCGCACACCGCCCAGGGACTCATCCTCATGCGCGCCATGGGGCTGTCGGCGACGTTGATCACGTCCGCACCAGCCTCAGCTAGTAAACTGGCTCCGGCAAGGATCTTATGTGCCGAGAGGCCGCGCGGAGGGTCGATCTCGACGCTGATGGCAAATTTACCCTTTTCTAGCTTCCTTGCCAGCGCGGTATCTTCTTTGGGGGCCATATCTCGAACGACGATTGCTTCAGGGGTGGGCGCGGTCTGGATAGAGAGCCCTTCTGGCAATTCACCAAGCTTAGTACGCATCGCGGCGATGTGCTCAGGCGTGGTTCCGCAGCATCCCCCAATCATTTTGATACCCAGCGCGGCAAAGGCTTCCAGATATTCACCAAAATAGTCTGGGCTAGCGGAGTACATCACTCGCCCGCCCACATGTTCGGGCCAACCAGCGTTGGGCTTAATGGCAAAGCGAGCTTTGGGAACAGCTACCCTCATCTCTTCCAGGATCCTCTTCAACTGCGTCGGTCCACCTGAACAGTTGGCCCCAATTACATCGGCTCCGGTATCATGAAGTGTCCGCGCCACCTTGGTCGGTGTATCTCCCAGTATCGTACGATCGTCACGTGTGAAGGTCAACGTAGCCACAATAGGCAATGAACAGAATTCTCGTGCGGCTGCAATCGCTTCTCGGATTTCATACAGATCGCTAAAGGTTTCGATGACCAGGAAGTCAATCCCCACAGAACAAAGTACGGCGATCTGCTCAGTGAAGATTTCCCTGGCCTGTTCGGGTTGGACGCGCCCGTAAGGGGCTAAGCGCACACCTAAAGGCCCTACATCCCCTGCAACCAGCACATTTTTGAAGGAACCAGCCACCACCCTCTGGGCCAGTTCTACACCAGCGCGGTTGATCTCGGCTACCTGATCTTCCAGGCCATGCTCACCAAGTTTATAGCGGTTTGCACCAAAGGTATTGCTGAAAATGACCTGCGCCCCGGCCTCGATATAAGCCCGATGAATCTCTCCAACAACCGCGGGATTGGTCAAATTGAGGGCATCAAAGCACTGGTCGAAGCCCACCCCATGACCATGCAGCATCGTTCCCATAGCACCATCGGCTAGCAAGGGAAGCCTGGATGATTCCAACAATTCCAGGAACTTGGGTTGTGTCTCGGTCATGGTCGCTGTCTCCAGAAATTAGACAGGTGGGGTGTCCTACCTTCGAAGGTAGGACACCCCACCAACCTCGCAATATTGGCCGAAAGTGTACCAAGTAGGTACGAATTTTGTCAAACCGTGACTTTATGCCCTTTTTCGATATCCCTGACCGCGGGAATGCTAATTCCAACGACCCCCATCAGCAGCGTTACAACCCCACCAATGATGAACCAAATTTGGATTCCAAAGGCGTCCGAAAGCGGTCCGGCCAGAGCCAATCCAATGGGCATCATGGCTGTAGCCAGGCTACCCCCCAGGGTAAAGACGCGCCCCTGCATACCAGGTTCGACGGTAGCCTGTAAGATACCGCCCAAAGAGCCATTGGCCATCGGCATCATCACCCCCATGATCAGGTTGCCGATCATCACAATGTAGAGGGCAGAGGAGGGAGCCACACCGATCATGGCGATGCCGATACCAATACCGATCAATCCCATCATCCCCGTAAAAATGCGCTTTTTGAAGCCACCCCAAATGCCAAGGGCCAGGCCACCCACGATCACTCCCACACCGAAGATGGAATTTACCCAACCGAGTTGAAGGGCGTCGCCCCCAAAATGATCCTTGATCAAGAGGGGCATTAGGGATATGGAAGGTGAAAGGAAGAAATTGATCATGGTTGCCATGACCAGGATAACGGGCAACCCTGGCCAAGAGAGCACATAACGAAATCCCTCGCCCATTTCTCGGAAGATGGATGGTTTGGCGTCGATCTCTTCAGGTTTGCGTTCGGGTTGGGGAATTTGGATGAAAAAGAGAGGTAGGATAGCAATCAACGCGGTGACCACATCAATGGCGACAATGCCTTTCATAGGCAAGAGTTCGAGCAACAGCGCACCCAATGGCGCGGCCACGATATTCAAACCCCCATTGAGCATCTGGTTGACTCCCTGGACACGCGTCAAGTGTTCCTTGGGAACCATCAAGGATGTCGAGGCGGTCATCGCCGGGCGGTGGAAGTTACCCCCGATAGCCCGCAGGAACATGATCACATAAATGTGCCAGACCTGGATCAGGTCAAAGGCGAATAACAAAGCCAGGCTGAGTGTAATCAAGGCGATGCTTGCATCGGCTATCAACATGATCCGGCGGCGGTTCCAGCGGTCGATCAATGGTCCGATAAAAGGAGAAAGAAAGACACCCGGTAGCAGGGCCATCATACTAACAGTAGCCAACACGGTTGCCGAGCCTGTTTTGACGGTCAGATACCAGATCAGGGCAAATTGCACGATCTGGCTACCTAACAACGAGAAGGCCTGACCAGTCCAGATGGTGAAGAAGGGCGCCTTCCAATCTTGTGTTCGTTCTATGTCTGATTGTTCGGTCATTGCACAGAATTCCTTTGATTAATTCTTTGAGGGTCCGGATGGCTCACTGAAAATTCAATGCGCGGGATTAATGCTAGGTCGTTCTTTCAATGGGTTCAAGAAATTCGATCCGCTAAAACAGCTTTCACAGACTCTGGGGCGCGGAATACTCCCCTCACTTTGATCGCTTCGATCGCTTTATCTGCCACATCTGGAGTGACATCATCCTCGATAACCATCATGCCCACAACGTAATATCTCCGTTTGATAGCCTCGGCAATATCCTTTTTGAGATCGTCTTGCGTACACCCTAAAATTCCTACTACATACGCGTTGCGAGTTATTGAATCTTTGACTTCCGCTGCATGGTTTGTGAGTTGGTTGCGGATAGCGGTGCGGATGAAGTCAGTGCGGTTTTGATAAAACCCCTCTTGCACAAGCAAATCGACTTTCCCTAGGTCAACTACACTCATGTTGATGGTAATTTTTTCTGTTTCGCTCATAACACTCCTCCTAACCATTACCATCCATGCAGATGGTGTTCAGATGGTATTGAGAGTGTACAACATTTCCAGATGTTTGTCAACATCCAATTACCATCCACTCGGATGGTAAACTCTTGGGTTTGATTTATCGTAGTGATAGTCGATGTTTTTCAGGGGCTGGGGTGGCCTTCAAAGAAATCCCAAATGAAGTCGGTTGCATTCAGGTTTTTCGTAACTCCAATCATCTCTTTATAAATTGCTGAACCAGGCCAGACATGGCCTCCCCCAGCAATCGTATAGAGAGTAACCTCCCTCCCTTCGGGGCAGGAATCCCAGGTTTCAACGCTGATATCATCGTAAATCTGGCTTGTGCTAGATGATGGATCACATCCATTGCGTTCAGCCCAGGTGCCAGCCCAACCAGGGGTGCTAAATCCACCACCTGAATAGACCACAGAGCTGTCCGCATCCCCGTGGATTGCAATAACCGAAACTGGTGATGATGTCTCACAAGGTGCCCAATACACATATGTTCCAGCAACAGGGGCAATAGCGGCAAACGTATCCGATATGAAACACCCCAGATTATCGACCAGCCCGCCGCCATTGGAAAAGCCGGTGGCGTAGATACGTTTGGGATCAATTGATAGTTTCTGATGCAGGTCGTCGAGAATAGCTTGCGTAAATTCAATATCCATACTGCCGGCCGTGCTATCGGCCAACGCCCAGACATTGGCGTTAGCAGGTAGCGCTTGCGGGTAGACCACGACGAATCCCTCAGTTTCAGCTTTTTCATCCATACCACTGATCAATGCTTGCTGTTGGAAGGTAGATCCCGCGCCATGGTAGTTGAGCACCAAAGGCGTCGGCGTACCATGCAGATAGCTTGACGGGAGGTAGATCGCAAACCAACGTGTCTGTCCACCAGATTCAATCATCTCCAGGTACTGACCCGGCTTGTCGAAATAGGGCACTTGCGTGGGTTCGGGGGTGTTGGTTGGTATTGGGGTGTTCTTGATGGGAGCGCACCCAGTCAACAACCATACCAGGCAGACGAGAACAACGCGCCACTTCGTCATATGATGTACTCCAAATTGGTTGTTATCTATTGTTCAACCTGAAAAGCCTGATCGAAGAATTCGACAATGCGTCTCTGATATGTCTTGGGGTCTCGGAAATAGGCTTCCGCATGGCGCGCTTCGGGCACTTCCCAAAGATCCTTCGGTTCTGCGGCAGCATCATAGAATAAACGCCCAAAATAGCGACCTTTCGTGCCTCCCCCGGTGATAAACAAAATGGGCCGCGGCGAGATATCGGCACTCGTTGCCAGGATCCCAGCAGGAGGCCGTGTCCCGTTCATGAAAGACAGCACCTGATAAAACAGCCAGTTGAAGGGATAATTGATCCAGCGCCGTAACGATTGAGGTCTGCCTCCATGATCATCGATACCGACCGCGCTTGGTTCTTCGGCGATTACTGCGCCCAGATCGTCTTCGCGCGCCGCGGCGAGCAGCGCTACTTGGCCACCCATCGATAATCCCAAGACGCCGATCCGCCTAGGGTCGACATCATCCCTCGTTTTGAGGTAATCAACTGCCCCAAGCAGGTCTTCAACCTCACGCCATCCGGCCGTACAAATATCACCCTCGCTGCTGCCATGAGCGCGTTGGTCGTACATCAATACGCTATAGCCTCTCGAAACCAGGGCTGAGGCATGGTAAACCATGGCAATGCCTTTTCCGCCGTGGCCGTGCACTAGAATGATGGTCCCTTTGGAGTTCCCAGGCAGATACCATCCGAAAAGGGACAGTCCATCCCGACTTTGAAAATCCACGGTCTCATAAGCCATCCCAGCATCAGTCGGAGTCACGCGCCGCATAGCAAAACGCCCACCTGGATGAGTGGTTCGATAGGCATAAAAAATACTGGCGCTAATCAGATAGACAGGGTATGCAAGCAAAAGATAGACGTATAAAGGCCAGGGTCGGCGCGCCGCACCTAAGGCGATCAGTAACAGGATCACCCACATCATAAAATGGATCAACCAGTTGCGATAAAATTGCCAGCTACGCTCACGAATGCGGATTGATGACATTTTTGTTCCTCCAAACTACATAAAAAATCCCCTAAGAAAGCGGGTATGGATGGATGCTGCACACCCATCCATACCCGCTTTCTTAGGCATCTTAATTTCGATGGCTAATAGCAATCATTTACAATACTGAGCGACAATTATAAACGTTCACTCGAATATTGTTGCAGATACTCGTCACTCGTCGTATACTTTTTCCCTATGGTTCAGCCTTCATTATTTCCAATCAGCGCCTGGACGGTGACAGAAGTCAACCGCTATCTGCGCGAGCTGCTGGAGAGCGACCACAACCTTGGCGATCTTTGGGTACAGGGCGAAATTTCCAATTTTTCCAGACCACGCTCCGGGCATCTCTACTTCACGATCAAAGATGAAAGCGCCGCGCTGCGTTGCGTGATGTGGCGTAATAACGCTCAACGCCTGAACTACCAGCCCAAGGACGGCGACTCGATCGAGGTACATGGCAGTGTTAGTGTTTACGAGACCGGTGGACAGTACCAGCTTTATGCGGACAGCATCAAGCCTCTTGGAGAAGGCGCTCTCTACCAGGAATTTCTGCGCCTGAAGGCCAAACTGGAAGCCGAAGGCCTCTTCGATACCGAAAGAAAACGCCCTATCCCGCGCTGGCCAATTAGAGTGGGTATTATCACCTCGCCCACGGGAGCGGCGCTGCGAGATATGCTCAATACGCTGCGGCGACGGTATCCCCTGGTGGAAGTGGTCATTGCGCCGACCTCCGTCCAGGGCAGGGACGCACCCGCTGGAATTATGGCTGGCCTGCATGACCTCAACCGGGCAGCCATCCCAGACGTGATCCTGCTAGCCCGCGGCGGCGGTTCGATCGAAGACCTCTGGGCTTTCAACGACGAGGGCGTTGCGCGCGCTATCGCGGCCTCACAAGCGCCCGTGATCACCGGCGTGGGCCATGAGACAGATTTCACTATCGCCGATTTTGTCGCCGACCTGCGCGCCCCTACGCCTACCGCCGCTGCAGAAATGGCCACCCCAAACCGAGAAGATCTGCTTATCGACCTCAATGGAGCGAAACAACGTCTGGCACAAATGGTCGCCTCACAGTTAAGCGATCAGCGTTGGCAACTCAACGAGTTACAAGCCCGCCTGAAAAGGCTCTCACCCGAAACCCGCATCCAAAGCGACCGCCAGCGACTGGATGAGTTATCTTATCGCACCGCGAGATCGCTCTCCCATTTCCTGGAAATACAGCGCGCTCATCTTACTGCGACTGAACAACGCCTCACCGATCTCAATCCACAAACGATCCTGGCACGTGGGTATGCCATTGTCTCACAAGCCAACGTCGATGGAAATAATGTTCGTTCAGTAAAACAAGTGAAAGAAGGCGATTCGCTAAACGTGCGGGTTAGCGATGGCGAGTTTGGAGTCGAAGTAAGGAACGGATAACGGCAGACCGCTAACCGCTGTCCGATGTCTGCCGTTTTCGGCAGGAAACAAAACCATGACAACCGAAAATCAAGAACTCACAACTGTCATTGAAGAACTCAATACCCAATTGCTCGAAGAAACGGCTGCGATCGCGGCGCGAGCGTTCAACTTGGGCTGCCTTTTGAGTGGCCTGGTGGTTGGCATTGTTGTCACCGTAACTTGGGTATTGAGTCACTGGCTCACAGCTTTTGTCACCTTGGTTATGACGGTACTCATTGGCGTAGGGGTCGCATCGATCTTAGCCCTGCGTGCTCGCTACAACAATATGGTCCGAATTTACCAGGAGAGCATCGTTCCCGAACTCCAGAAACTCATTGTTGATAATTCACTGAATAACCAAGAATGGGATTCGCTATTGGAGGATACTTTACCTGAGGATGCATCCTTAAAACTGATGATAGATAAATTCCCCATCGAAGGAGACTTCCATGAGTAAAACCCCCATCGCAGTTGAAGAACTGACTTATGAACAAGCTTTCACCGAGCTAGAAACGATTATCAACACCCTGGAAGCCGACGAACAAACCCTGGATGAGGTCCTGGCAAAGTTCGAGCGTGGCCAAGAGCTAGCTCGCTATTGCGCCGATCTTCTTGACAAGGCGGATTTGAGGACCAGGCAACTCACAGGAGATGAGATCACGAGTGTTGAGTTGAGCGAATGAACCTTGCTCAGATATTCAGCAATTATGTTTTCTGGGCCGCGATGGCTGCCTGGCTTCTGGCTCAGATTCTAAAACCGCCCGTAGGCTATCTGCGCGCACGACAGTGGGATTGGGCTTTATTACTGCGGGCAGGGGGAATGCCCAGTTCACACTCCGCGCTGGTTGCTGCTACCGCGCACGCCATTGGGTTATTAGATGGCTTTGGAACTCCATTATTTGCTTTAGCGGTAACCCTGGCCATCGTCGTCATCTACGATGCTACCGGAATTCGGCGCCAGGCTGGCAAACACGCCGAATTGATCAATGCGATTGTCAAAGATCTGCGCGAGGGTCATCCTCCCACGCATGAGACTCAAGAGCAGTTGAAGGAAGTCTTAGGCCATACCCCCGTCGAAGCCCTGGCTGGTACACTGTTGGGAATTGCTATCGCACAGATCCTTTGGTTTATGTGGGGGAATCTATAACACTCTCCGTTCCACAGCACTGCCGTGGAACAAACCATGACAATCTTATCCAACACCATAACCAATAACTCGGAGGTCATCGATGCTATTTGCTGCATTTTTTTCAATTCTTGTGGGGATAGGAATGATTGTACAGTGGATGATGTCATATGTATCAAAGCAGATCCCAGAGCTTGAAACAGAGCCAATAAGGATATGGTTTCACATCACAGCCGAAATGGTGACAGCCATTGCATTGATCGTTGGGGGTATAGGATTATTCATCCAAACAGGTTGGGCTACGAATATTTTTCTTATCGCTATTGGAATGCTTTTATATACTGCAATAGTAAGTCCAGGGTATTTTGCCCAGAAAGGCCAGTATGCCTGGCTGGGAATGTTCTCAACCATCATCATTCTTGGAATTATTAGTATCGCCCTGGTTCTCTAGCTGGTCGGCAAATGCTCTATTTTTCAACGTGATTTGTCATTCTGAGCGGAGCGAAGAATCCCTGGTGAAAAGCTTTTCCATTGTCTGCCATGAAAACTAATTCTAGAAGATCAAGGACGGTTTTATTAGGTCCCGAGTTTTTTGCGGATTAGCATAATAACATCCTGCACTTCTTTTACCCTCAGCATAATCACCATCACCCCATAAACAAGGGGGGGGGGGGGGGGGGGGGGGGGGGGGGGGGGGGGGGGGGGGGGGGGGG
>CAYWIC010000118.1:0-17211 GCA_964458115.1 uncultured Anaerolineales bacterium
TCCATCGATAGAAACGATAGATTATGCAGAACTAGACCCATTGATCATTGATCTAATTAGGAAATTCTCCACGCCACTGACTGAATCCGAATTGAACGATAGCAGGGTAATAATAAAACATGTTGATGGCCGTTTGCTGCTTAATCGGACCCGAAACAAATATGATTTAATTTTAGTTGGGGTTACTGAGCCGTCTAATTTACAGACAAACAGATTCTTTACAAAAGAGTTCTTTTCCCTGGCCAGAGAAAACCTGAATGAAAGTGGCATACTAGTCTTTGGACTGTCCGGATCTTTATCTTATGCAACTGAAGAATTGAAAAACCTAAATAGTAGTATCTTCCATACTGCGGAAATTGTTTTTCCCCATATTAAAGTAATTCCTGGCTATGACACCAATCTCTTCCTCTTATCAGGTTCGCAGGAAGTTTTAACCCTTGATAAAACTCTGCTGGTAGATAGATTGGAGCAGCGGCACATCATGACAGAAGTTATGATTCCATGGCATATTGAACAAACGCTACATCAGGGATGGCAGGGCTGGTTTTATCGCTATATTGAAGGGAGTAGTCGGAAAATCAATTCTGATTTTTATCCCATAGGCGTGTTCTACAGCGTCTCTCATTGGAATGCGCTGTTTGCACCATCCATTCGCTGGCTCTTTAGTTTTTTTGAAAGGATAAGCTTAAGGACGATTCTTCTATTATTTGTCATTATTCTTTTGCTCTATTTCGTCGTTCCATCAAAAGCGAAGCGATTTTCCCGTGGGAGCATACCTTTGGCTATCTTTAGCACAGGTTTTGCCGGAATGATATTTGACCTGATGTTAATATTCACGTTTCAATCCATTTATGGACATGTGTTTTCATGGATTGGGCTTCTAGTAGCGGCTTTCATGGCAGGAGCAGCTTGCGGAGCAATGTTGATCACAGTCATTATCGATAGGATAAAAGATTGTTTCAAACTCTTTTTAAGAATCGACCTAGCAATCATCTGTTTTTCTGTTGGGTGTCTTTTGATTGTTTTTATTCCGAATGCAAATCTGGCGGAACCGAGGGCTTTCTTCTTGTTCAGATCCCTATTTTTAGTGCTTTCATTCATCAGCGGACTATTAATTGGTTCCCAATTTCCACTGGCAAACAAGCTATTTCTAAGAGATGACAAAAGTTTGACCATTACAGCTGGAACCCTTTATTCTGCTGACCTGTTGGGTGGGGGGTTTGGTGGAGTGCTGGGAGCTGTTGTGCTTCTGCCCGTTCTTGGCCTCGTCGGTACTTGCATCACAGTAGGGTTGTTGAAATTGACAAGCTACATTGTCCTTAACACCCAACCCAGGCCGAACCTTCGAGGAGGATAAAATGAATATTCATCCTGAAAATAAAGTAACTCGGCGAGATTTTCTGAAAATCACAGCTGGAGCATGTATCCAATTGGGGTTACCTTCCATCTTGCTTTGTTCCTGTAAGCCAGAACCTTCTCCCACAATTACACCGACACTATTTCCTACAATAACAAATACACCATCTCCCACGGAAACAACCACACCAGTTGAATCACCAAACCAAATGAACCCGGGTTTTGAACCGGGTTATCTGAAACTTCACGAAACAGGTGAACTCAGAAAGCGAGCTGAAAAACTCTGGGCGATTATGGAGCGCTGCCAGCTTTGTCCGAGAGAATGTGGTGTCAATCGCCTGGACGGTTTGAGCGGATTCTGCCTTTCTCCCGGCTCAACCCTTGTTGTTGCATCATTTCATCCGCATTTTGGTGAAGAAAGACCGCTTGTTGGGGTTGGCGGCTCAGGGACGATCTTTATTACTCACTGTAATTTAAGGTGTGTATTTTGTCAAAACTGGGAGATAAGTCAGCTTGGCATGGGCTCTGAAACAGCGCTTGAAGATTTCGCCGCCATGATGCTGCGGCTTCAGGAAATCGGTTGCCACAATATAAATTTTGTGACCCCAACGCATTATTCTGCGCTTATCCTGAAAGCGCTTGTGATCGCTGCAGAGAATGGACTGCGGTTGCCAATTGTCTACAACACCAGTGGCTGGGAGCGTCTTGAGATACTCGAAGTTCTCGATGGAATCGTTGATATTTATCTGCCTGATTTCAAATACTGGGATAGTGACATGTCTGCCAAATATTCATCTGACGCAGTGAGTTATCCTGAAGTGACAAAAGCAGCCATCCTTGAGATGAACCGTCAGGTCGGTGTGGCAAAGTCCCCTAAAGACGGGATTATGCAAAGAGGATTGATGATTCGGCATCTAGTCATGCCCAATAACGTATCTGGATCTGAAAAAATTATGGAATGGATTGGGGAAAATTTACCCAAAGATACCTATGTCAATATTATGGCGCAATACACCCCTCTCTTTAAAGCCTATGATTATCCGGAGTTGTCAAGGAGAATAACCAGGGACGAATATATAAAGGTGGTAGATAAAGCCCAAGAAGTAGGGCTTACCAATCTTGATATTCAGGGATACTGGTGGCTGCCAGATTAGATGCCGTTTTACAGCATATTGTGTTGGGAAATTCGTAATTCGGTGGAATTTTCCAGAGTAAGGCAAACCGCGCTTCATGTAAATACCACATAATTATGTCAGGGATTTCTAAAAATCCAGGTTTGTCATGCTGAACCGCCATAGGATGGCCTTTTTCCTGGATAAAAACTAAACGAATGCGGCTTTAAGAAAGTCGCATTCGTTGTGTAAATTGCACTTGACATTATGTATGTTTTGATTTACTATATGTATATTACAATATACTATAAGTAAAATTATACTTACAACACGAGGTAAATATGTCTTATCAAGAAAAAAATATTACCGTATCACTGGTTAGCGCCATTTTGATTTTAGGATACTACCTAACCAGGCTTTTTCAAATGCACCAGAGCGGAACCTTTGATCCGCCTAATGTATTTCGCCTCTGGGGAGTTGTCATCGTCATAACGATCCTGGTGAATATCATTGGCACGATTCTGACTCATATCGTTTCCAGCATCATCGAGGCAATCAGGACGCAAACTGAAGACCCACATATCGAAGATATCGAAGACGAGAGAGATGAACTCATCAAGCTAAAAGGCACGAGGATTGCTCATATTGTGCTCTCATTGGGTGTTCTCATTTCAATGCTGACATTTGTTTTCGGCCAGCCATCTCTGGTGATGTTCAGCTTGCTCATTTTCTTCGGAACATTTTCGGAGATCATTGCTGATACTTCCCGGCTCATTCTGTATCGTAGAGGGGTCTAAGATGAGCAAAAGTAAAATTAGCAATAAAATTCGCACCTTGCGATTTTTCCAAGATGAAATGACACAGCAAGAGCTGGCCAAAAAAGTTGGCGTGACGCGTCAGACGATCATCGCTATGGAAAAAGGCAACTACTCCCCCTCGTTGGAATTAGCCTTTCGGATAGCGCTAGTGTTTGACGTGCCGCTAGTGGAAGTCTTCTCGTACGAACCTGAGGATAAGGCCAAATAATAATTTACTCGTATACCCTTTAAGGAGAAATCAAAGATGAAAGCAGTTATTTACTCAGAATTCGGCACACCCGATGTCCTACAATTAAAAGAGGTAGCAAAACCCGAACCTAAAGAAAATGAAGTCCTGATAAAAATCCATGCAACTTCAGTGAACTACGGGGATCTATTAGCTAGAAATTTCAAAAATGTTTCGCCGGGCGAGTTCAATATGCCCTTCCTATTCTGGCTTCCGGCGCGCATATTCTTCGGTTTCAATAAACCAAAGATCGAAATACTTGGGAGTGAATTCGCTGGAGAAATCGAGTCAGCAGGCAAGGATGTAACCCGATTCAAAAATGGTGACCAGGTATTTGGATATCTTGGTCAGAGCATGGGTGCATACGCTGAGTATCTTTGTATGCCTGAAAACGGGATGGTGGCCGAAAAACCAGCCAATATGACCTATGAGGAAGCTGCTACAGTTCCCATGGGTGCTATTATGGCATTGAGCCTTCTTCGAAAAGCAAACCTTAAAAATGGGGCCAATGTGCTTGTGAATGGCGCATCTGGAGGCATAGGTTCGCACGCGGTACAGCTTGCCAAGAGCCACTTTGGTGCGGAAGTCACAGGGGTATGTGGCACACCCAGGTTGGGATTTGTGAAATCTCTGGGAGCCGACCAGGTTATAGATTACACAAAAGAAGATTTTACTCAAAACAGCGAACCCTACGATCTTATTTTCGATGTCTTAGGAAAAAGTTCATTTTCTCAGGCAAAGCACTCTCTCAAGCAAAATGGTAGGCTCCTCTATGCGAGCTTCAAACTGAAACAGTTGCTTCAAATGCTTTGGACCTCAATTTTCGGTGGGAAGAAAGTCCTCTGTGCGATGGCGCCTGAAAAAGTCGAAGACCTCAATTTCATCAAAGAGCTTGTGGAGGCCGGCAAGATCAAAGCGATCCTCGATAAAAGCTTTCCATTGGAACGGGCTGCTGAGGCACACAAGTATGTTGAGACGGGGGAGAAAACAGGGCATGTTGTCATCAAGGTGGCATAAAACTGAATTATCTGACAAATTAGGAGCCTAAATGAAAGCAATTGAATTCACACAGTACGGACCCCCCGATGTCCTTCAACTGGTGGAGGTCGAAAAACCCACGCCCAAGAACAACGAAATCCTGATCAAGGTTCATGCGACGACGGTCACTGCGGCGGACTGGCGCATACGCAAGCCAGACCCTGCTGCGGCGCGACTGTTCAATGGACTCCTCAGACCAAAACGAGTGACCATATTGGGTTTCGAATTCGCTGGGGAAGTCGAAGAAGTAGGAAATAATATAACGCGTTTCAAAATCGGTGACCAAGTTTTTGGAAATACAGGTTTCGGTTTTGGCGCCTATGCCGAGTTTGTCTGTTTGACAGAAGGAATAAAATCAAAAGAAGGCTTAGTTGCCATAAAACCAGACACAATTCCCTATGAACAAGCGGCTGCTGTTCCTTTTGGGGGACTGGCAGCCTTGAATATTCTCAGAAAAGGAAATATTCAGAGCGGGGATAAGGTGCTAATTAACGGCGCTTCAGGAAGTGCCGGAACCTATGCAGTACAGCTTGCCAAGCACTTTGGCGCCGAAGTGACCGGCGTTTGCAGTGGTGCGAATTTCGATTTGGTGAAATCTCTGGGAGCTGATCGGGTCATAGACTACACCAAAGATGACTTCACACAAAGCGGCAAACGCTACGATCTGATATTTGACGCAGTTGGCAAAATGATTTCGGGGATCTCGAAATCAAAATGCACGCAAGCACTCAATCCCAGCGGAATTTATCTAAGTGTGGAAATGAATCGGGTGGATGCTGCTGATGATCTATCCTTCCTGGCAGAGTTGATTGAGTCAGGGGTGATTAAGCCTGTCATCGACAGGCACTATCCCTTGGAACAAGTCGCTGAGGCCCATCGCTATGTCGAGAAACTGCACAAAAAAGGCAATGTAGTCATCACAATAGGTCAAAAAGATGAACATAGATAAATCAGAAAAGTTTTGGGACAGATTAGCCAAGAATTTCGATAAGGGGGGCGAGCAATATGAACAATCCTATATCGAGACGATTACGCGTTATCTCGATCGCAATGACGTTGTACTAGATTTCGCCTGTGGAACCGGATCGCTTTCGTGTCTGTTAGCTGAAAATGTGATGTCGATACACGGAATAGATATATCGTCGAACATGATCGATATTGCCATGAATAAAGCTGTAGAACGGAAAATTGAGAACATATTATTTGAACAATCAACCATCTTTGATGAAAAATTCGCAGAAGATTCATTTGATGCAATTATGGCCTGCAACATTCTGCATTTAATTGAAGACTCTCTCGGAGTGATACAAAGAATTTACCAATTGCTTAAGCCGGGAGGCATCTTCATTTCAGATACACCTTGTCTCGGAGAACAGAGAGCACTTATGAAAGGCTTCCTAGCTCTCTTAAGCAAAATTGGAATCGCGCCATACATCAATCCATTGAAAATATCACAATTAGATGATTTGCTCGCCAAAGGAAAATTTCAAATTGCTCACTCCGAAGAACTTGGTAATGGCGCTGACAGTTACTTGCTTATAGCGAAGAAAGCCTATAATAAGAGTTCTCCCATGGGTAGTTCGCCTTGAATTTGAGAAGCAACTCTAAACCAGGTTTTTCGTAAATATTCATTGGAGTCTCAATGAATAAAATTGCATCATCTCCTGAAAATTCCAAAAACCTGAGTTTATACTTCATCATACCTTTTCATTTTCCGGGGCGATTGGTTTGTTCGCCGGTGCAGTATTCCAGACATGGTTCAATAACAGCACGCTGACAGCACCTTGATGGTCGCCATCTGGCACGCGTGCTTCAACCTAGACAGAATAAAGGACAAGAAAATGTTAGCTAACAGAAAAACCGCCAGGTTTGTAGGAGCATTATTTCTTTTTTCCAATATCACATTCATATTGGGTGCAATCATATTTGTCGAACCCCTTTTGAATGCGCCAGATTACCTCACGGCAATCTCGGCAAATAGAGCCAAGCTAGTATTAGGTGTTCTTCTAGAGCTTTCCAACGCGGTGGCCTATATTGGCATTGCAGCTCTGATGTTCCCCATCTTGAAGCATCGCTTTGAAAGCATGGCCCTGGGATATTTCGGTTTCAGAATCATCGAGTTTGTAACCCAAATCCTTACTGATCTCAGCCCGTTATCATTGCTATCACTGAGTGAGCAATTTATCAGTGCCGGATCTCCGCAAGCTTCAGCTTTCCAAACGTTGGGGATGTTATTGATTGCAGAACGAAGTTGGGCTTTTCAGATGTTATCGATCACCTTTGGCCTGAGCGCGCTGCTGTTTTATATCATGCTTTATCGATCAAAACTGATCCCCCGCTTCATATCAATATGGGGTTTTGCTGGAGCCGCAATTGTTCTTCTCAATACTGTGTTTGACATGCTTAGCATCAGTATCCCAAATCTAGGGGTGTTGATGCTCTTGAACGAATTGTTCCTAGGAGTATGGTTGATCGTAAGAGGTTTCAACCAATCTGCGAGAGAATAAATTGGTCCAAATGATCGTTTACTTATTGAACTGCATTAAGGAGAATATCCCATGACAGCAAACACAAAAATCAAAATATCATCACTTGGTACAATCCGCACATTCTTGAGAGAAGGCACCTGATCTGAGACGATTCTGAGCGTCGTTGACGGCTCATTTGGTCATCCAATGAAACTCGAAGAGAAGGCCTCTATGCCCCTGGCGGGGGGTATTGCCAACATGGGTTATCAATGCGGTATGCTGTGGGGTGCGGCGCTAGCCGCCGGTGCGCAGGCGTTTCGACTTTATGGTCCAAGCGAGAAAGCTGAAACCGCAGCTCTGATAGCGACTCAAAAGTTGGTGGAATCCTTCCATGGCCACTCGAAGAATGAAATAAATTGCCTGGAAATTACCGACTTAAACATGCAAGGAAAAACAGATGGGCGGGCAATACTGAAATTCTTTTTGAAAGGCGGACCCATCGGTTGTTTTCGTATGTCCGCAAGATATGCTCCGGATGTATTCAATGGTATCAATGAAGCCTTTGCAAAAGATGATTTCAATATACCTGCTCATCCAGTAAGCTGTGCGGCCATGTTTGCCAAGAAGATGGGCGCGTCTGATTTGCACGCCGTCATGGCAGCAGGATTTGCTGGTGGCATCGGCCTAAGTGGTGGTGGCTGTGGCGTACTGGGCGCGGCTATCTGGCTTACAGGAGTGAACAATCAACCTGTGGAAATTGAGGGTTTCAGCTATTCCGGGACTTGGGTCAATGATGTGATCGAAAAGTATTTGGAAGCCGCCGACTATGAATTCGAGTGTTCAGAGGTTGTTGAACGGACGTTTGAGAATGTCGATGATCATGCTGAATATTTACGCACAGGAGGCTGCTCGGAGCTGATCGATAAGTTTTCTGACTCGTTGGCAGAGACATAAGAACGTTTAGAGTTCGCTCAACAAAAACAAAAGTGTCATTAGTAAAATCCTATTGGGATGCGAAGCAATCTCCCACAACAAAGCTGGAAATTGCTTCGACCGTGAAGCACTGGTCTCGCAATAATTCAAAAATCATAGAAAAACCTGCGGTACGTTCTGCCTGAGGCGAGATATAATATTATTTGGGCGAAATACTCACGTAGAAAGGCAGGCTCGATGACCAAAGAGAAGTTCTTGACCGTTCGCTGGAATAATCTACTCACCCTCGGGTTGGGGATTCCCGGCCTACTCTATGTTTTGGTCGCATTTTCGAATTCGTTTTGGGCAACGAAGGGGGGCTTGATTGGTCTGTCGATTGTCGGCGTACTTTATTGACCGGTTATCGAAGGTCATACTGCCATGCGGTTCGCATGGCTCCGAGATAATTCAACAAATAGCCTTCCAGTCCAACAGGGGCGCGTTCACCCGCTTTCTTTGATCCGGTTTGCCTATAACGTTGTCTTCTGGATCTTTTTGCTTCCCTTTTTTACAAGCATGGAATACGGCACGGGATTTATTGCGTTTGCAATTATCATTTTGATCAGGTTGTTGCTCAATCTTTACACCAATCACGCCCTCAAGCAGCCAGAGCAATATGAAAGCTTCCCTTTCCGTATTCCATGAATAACAGAATATACTAGATTTTGGGGTACGTGGTGTGAGGAGCACACCACGTACCCCAAAATCTAGTATATTCTCAGAAATTATCAGACGCCCATTATGGGAGGGAGTTATTACCTTGGAAAAGAATCTAATCAGCCGCGTCACCCGCTCAAAAGATGCCGCCAAAACCAGCTATGATCGCATGAGCAAATGGTATGACCTGATCGCGGGTACCAGTGAGTGGAAATTTGTAAAGGCAGGGTTGGAGCTTTTAAAGGCATCAGAAGGTGAAAAGATAGTAGAAATCGGGCATGGGACGGGCAAAAGCGTTCTCTCCCTTGCACGATCCGTGGGAGATTCGGGCCAAATTTGTGGAATAGACCTCTCTGAAGGCATGCATCGCATCGCCAGCAATCGCATTGATAAGGCAGGGCTGTCCGAAAGGGTAGAACTCAGGATTGGTGATGCTGCCAAACTCCCCTTTGAAGATCAATTCTTTGAAGCCGTTTTCGCAAGCTTTACCTTGGAGCTGTTCGATACACCGGAAATTCCTCTCGTGCTGAGCGAGTGTCATAGAGTGCTGCGCGGCGGGGGACGCATCGCGATCGTCTCGATGGTCAAGAAGAGCCCCCAAAGCCTGGCTGTGAAGCTGTATGAGTGGGCCCACGACAAGTTTGAAAATTATGTCGATTGTCGCCCGATCTATCTGACTGAATCTTTGAGAGAGGCGGAATTTTCAATCGTTGAGAAAATAGAAATGAAAATGTGGGGATTACCCGTGGATGCCGTCTTGGCAGCGAAACCTTAATTGTATCAAGGGTACCTTGGAAATAGGGGATGGGAGCTAAAGCCCATCCCCTATTTCCAGGGAGATTTCTTTGTTAAATACCCCTTCATAAAAGGATGACAAGACATGAAGAACGGTAGGAAATTTTTAGCTACGATCCTGTTCCTGGCAGCACTACTACCTTGGATATTGACCGCCTGCAGTTCCGAGCCTCAGTATGCCTATACCTATCGCAAGCCTGAGGTAGTTGACGATGGGTTTGCCGTGGGTACTCTGGCCGAGGTGAGCCTGAATGAAGCCCCGCTTGGAAAGGTTGTCGATGATATTCAGGGTGGGGAGTATGGTGAAATCCATTCTATGCTCATTTACAAAGATGGGAAACTGGTATTCGAAGAATACTTCGCTGGCCACGATTACGATTGGGCTGGCCCGAATTTCCACGGCGACTGGGTGAATTGGGACCTTTCCCATCGGCATAACATCCATTCCGTTGGCAAGAGCATCACCTCCGCCTGCATCGGGATCGCCATTGATCAGGGCTTCATTGCCAGCGTGGATGATTCCATATTCGATTACCTACCCGATCATCAACATCTCAACACCGCGGGGAAAGACCAGATCACCATTGAGCATTTGCTCACCATGTCTTCCGGGTTGCAGTGGGACGAATGGGATTCGTCCTACGGGAATGAAACCAATGACGTCATTGCCTTGTGGGTCAGTTGCGAGGATCCGATTGAATGTATCTTGGAGAAGCCTCTAGTCAATGATCCTGGAACCAACTTCATCTATAGCGGCGGCAACATGATCGTTTTGGGTGAGATTATCAAAAATGCTACCGGTATGGATATCGAGGCTTTTTCGTGGGAATACCTCTTCGAACCTTTAGGGATTGAGACTCCACCCTGGCATTGGATAGGTGATAGCGGTGTGATTTACGCAGGTGGGGATCAAAGACTCACCCCTCGGGAGATGCTGAAGTTTGGGGTAACCTACCTCGAGGGGGGTACCTGGGGTGAACAGCAAATTGTCCCCGAGGGAGTGGTTGCCAAAAGCGCCGCGCCATACTCCGGCCCAGGTAACACCTGGTGGAATCACTTCCTGCGACCCATTCCGCCCGATGACGGCACCTGGGGGCCGCGCGGGTACTCCTATTCCTGGTGGACTCATGATTTTTCACATGCTGGTGAAAAGTTCCCTGCCTATTGGGCTGGGGGTTGGGGTGGCCAGGCCATCAAGATCTTGCCCGACCAGAATATGGTGGTGGTTTTCACCGGTGCCAATTACAACATGCTGGACCCCACGGTGAAGATATTGAAGGATTTCGTGATCCCCGCGATAGGAAACTAAATCCTGTTTGGTCTAAAAATATCTGAAATATGGACACGGCGGTCAGCAGGTCTTCTTGCTGGAAGAATTTTATATGGTCATCTTTCTCGTAGCCGATCCCTATTCCCTGGAGCATAACGACTGGGCGTGGCGGGACGAAAAAGCCAATCTGAATCTGTTGGCTGATTTCATCTCAACTTTCCCTAAAAAGTAGGCGGGGTCTCAGAGTGATAGAAAAAAGTTAATTTTGGAAACTATGATTCTTGCGATTACAAAACAAAAAGTCAATAAGGAGAAATATGATAACATCAGATGAAAAACCCAATCGCATTCATTGGCTAGATAACCTCAGAACTATCACCATCCTTTTGGTAGTGCTTTACCATGTCGGCGGCGTTTATGAAGCTGCCGGTTTGTGGGGTTGGTTCTGGATTGTAGATGACCCCGACACCATAACCTGGGTGGGCATCGTGGGTATCGTATTCGATATTATGTTGATGCCGATCATGTTCTTCATTTCTGGCTATTTGGCTCCTGGTTCCCTAGAAAGCAAAACCAGCTGGGAATTCCTCAAAGCAAAGTTCACACGCCTTATGATTCCCTGGGTTATAGCTGTGTTTACGTTGATCCCGCTCTACAAGGTCATCTTCCTTTACTCACGGGGGCAACCTCAGGAGCAATGGAACACATATTTTCATTTCACCAACCCCAACAGTCAGAACTGGTTGTGGTTCTTGCCGGTGCTGTTTTCCTTCAACTTGCTCTATTTGCTTTTGTCAAAATCAAAGATCAGCTTTGCGAATATCTCTCTAAAGTGGGCTGTTTTGGGTACCTTCTTGATTGGCTTCGTTTACAGCTTTGCCATCGGCGGCCTGGTCGGTTTTCGCAGTTGGACACTCACTCCTTTGATCGATTTCGAAAACGAAAGGCTGCTCCTGTACTTCATGTCATTCTTGCTCGGAGCAATATGTTTCCGGCAGAATGTATTTACGGAGAAAACTCAAAGCAAAACGCTGTACACGATTGCAAATTCAGTTGCCTGGCTTCCGATGACTGGGCATATTTTTGCGCGGATTTGGCCTTTTTTCTATCCTGAAGGATTTCCGATCACGCCGCTCTACAGGCTAATTTGGTGGGCAAGTTTCTACCTCTCACTGCTCGTTATGATATATTTGATGATCGAAAGTTTCCGAAAATACCTCGATAAGACAGGAAGGATTTGGTACGAGTTGAACTGCAATTCGTACGGCGTCTACCTCATCCATGTGATTGTGATCGGGATCTTCGGCACGTTGCTGCTGAACCTAAACCTGCCTGCTTTGGCGAAATACCCCCTGGTGATCCTAACGACGTATTTAGGCAGCAATTTGGTTGTCTCAGCATATCGAGCGCAGGTTCAAGCCATTAAATCTAGATTGGATTAATCTATTTTTGACAATGGCACATTCGCGAACGATTACCTCGCATTCAAAAGAAATTCACCAGCGACCATTGTAGCCACAGGATACAAATCCTGGTTGAGGAATACCAGATCGGCATCGTAACCAGCCGATATTTTCCCTTTTAAGGGTTCAGCGATGGCTTGAGCGGGAGTGCTTGTCAATGTGGAAATGGCTGCCCCTAATGAGCACCCAGTGAAAGCAATCAGGTTTCTCAGCGCGGTATCTAATGTCAGGATGCTTCCTGCTAGAGAGCCATTTGCTAAGCGCGCCGAAGTTTCATCCACGAATACTGTTTCGTCCATCAGCGGATATTCCCCTGGCGGCATACCCAGGGCAGACATGGCATCACTGACCAGGATCAAATTATTTGGCCCTTTGAGTTTCATTACCAGAGCCACCGCCGCGGGATGCACATGAATTCCGTCTGCAATGATGCTCACCTTATTATCAGGTTCATTCAACAAAGCCCCAACCAAACCAGGATCTCTATGCTCTAGAGGGGACATAGCATTGAACAGATGAGTCCCCAACCCGATACCCGCCTGCAGGCCAGTTTCGGCTTGCTCGTATGTCGCATTGGAATGCCCTGCGCTCACCGTAACCCCTTGGGCGGTTAATTGTTGGATGGTTTCAATCGCGCCTTCTAGTTCAGGCGCTAGCGTAACGATACAGACACCATTTTCGCGCCCCCAAGACCGAATCGTGTCATTGTTGGGCACCTGAAAATATTCTGGATTATGGGCACCTTTTTTGCTCAAAAATGGGCCTTCGAGGTGCAAACCGAGCACATGAGGCCCACGATAGGAATCAGGGGGCCCTTGGTTGATTATCTGCAGGGCTAATGCGAGATTTTCTGGGGGACACGAAATTATCGTAGGGAGGAAACTTGTAACCCCATATTGAAGGAGTTTCGGAGCAATGTCCCAAATAGCTTCCGGCTCAATGGTGAAGTCCTTGCCAAATCCACCATTCAATTGCAGATCAATAAAGCCTGGGACAACGGTCAACCCTTGGGCGTTGTAGGAATTTTCAGCATTACTGGATGGCTTGGGATCACTACCAATTGCTTCAATGCGTCCATCCCTGATTTGGATAGTACCATTCTCGATTGTGTCTTCCGGAGTGAGGATCGAAGCATTGAAGATAGAGAGAGTGCTCATTAGAAAGTCATCCTTTTTAAAAATGGGGTTGCTGATTGACAAGGTGATCAATTTATGATAAAGTGGTATTAACAACCTGACCACAAGACCACATATCCAATATTTTACCATAGAAGGACTATGTATGAACATTCGGAATCTGGATAAAGGCAGTCAAACCCCTCTTTACCTGCAGCTTACTAAGCGCCTGATCGAACAGATTGAAACCGGTCAGCTGAACACTGGAGATAAACTCCCCTCCGAACGCGAGCTGTCGGATGCTCTCCATGTTAGCCGCGTAACGGCTCGAATGGCTATCGATATATTATTCGAAAAAGGTCTGGTTTACCGTGAGAAGGGCAAGGGCACGTACGTTGCTCAGCCCAAGATGCGCGGCGTGAAAGGCTTCTCTAGTTTTTCTGAGGATGCAAGAGCCCGGGGATTGAATCCATCTTCAAAGATTATCCGACAAGAAATTGTGCAAGTCGAGGAAAAAATGCGACAAACATTGAAGATCGGACCCGAAGAAAAAGCAGTGCATCTCGTTCGGGTTCGCATGGTCGATGACGAACCAGTTGCGTTTCAATCTACTTACATTCCGCAAAAAATCTGTCCGGGGATCGAATCTCTAGATCTGACGGACAAGTCTCTCTTCGCCGTGCTGCGTAAAGAGTATTTCATTCATCCTGCCTGGACAGAAGCCATTGTCAGGGCAAAGCTCGCCGACCAAAAAGAAGCCGATCTGCTCGAAATCCAGGCCGGCGAACCGGTGATAGTAGTGAGTGGATTGACATTTACCGAAGCGTTTGAGATCGTCGAAAGTGTTACTACCATATATCCCGCCGATGACTTTGAGCTTTATATCGGCCGGCAGCGCATCGAGCGACCTTCGTAATCAGCAAAGAAATACCCTGCCTCTGCGTTTATGGAAACAAAAACAGATCGAGAATATATTTTGGCAGTTGATATTGGGGGGACGAAGACGGCCACGGCAATCATCGACGTGCATGGTCAAATTTGCGCGCGCCGGAAACAGCCAACCTGTCAATCCGGTCCAGACGATGGCATCGCCCAAATAATAATTATGCTGGAAGATTTGCTGTGTGAAACTCAGCTATCGAAAGGTGCTTGCCTGGGAACTGGCGTCGGCATCCCGGCTGTTTTAGAACACGATACGGACTTTGTGATCTGGGGACCAAACCTGAGAGGTTGGCGTGGTGTGAATTTGCGCGGCGCACTGGAAGATCATTTTGATCTGCCCGTAGTTATTGAGTATGACGGTCATGCGGCTGCCTTGGGAGAGTGGTGGCTTGGGGCTGGGAAAAACTACCAAACGTTTGTAGAAGTGATCATCGGTACCGGGATCGGTGGTGGCATGATCGTGGATGGACATCTATTCCGCGGAAAGAACCGGTTGGCCGGTGCCGCGGGCTGGTTTGTGCTCACCGAGGACAACCAACCGTCCTATGTGGACGATTTTGGAAATCATTTGGGATATTGGGAGACTAAAGCTGCCGGCCCAGGAATTGCAGATAAAGCGCGCTCGTTAATTGATCAATACCCAGATTCTGCGCTGGCCAGGATACATCAATCTGAAAGAATTGAGGCTAGGCATGTCTTTTCCACAGCAAACAAAGGTGATCCTTTAGCAGAAAGAGTCCTGAATGAATTTGTCATTTTTGTTGGTCGTGGCATCGCCAATATTGTCAGTCTTATTAATCCAGAAGCGATTATCCTGGGGGGTGGTGTGGGTACACATTGTGATTTTTTGCTCTCAAAAATAAAAGAAGAAATCTCTCGTTGGGCACAACCTGTTTCGGGAGGGTCTGTAAACTTAGTTATTTCCAGCTTAGGTTCTGAAGCTGGGTTGTTGGGGGCTGCCTATGGGGCATTGTTACGTATAAATTTTAGTCAAAGAAAGGAGAATGTTTAGCCAAGTTTAATATATTTGAAATGCCCAAATCGTAAAAAAACACTATTGAGTTTTAATAATCAAACGAAGGAGAAACAATGAAATCGAAAATCCAATTCTTATTCGCCTTGCTCATCGTAACTGCAATGATATTAGCCGCTTGTCAAACTCAGGCAATGGCATCTCCTCTAGAAGAGCCATCAGTAGTTGAGGAAGAAGAAGTAGCAGAATCGGCAGAAGTAGTGGAGCTGGTTTATCAAAACTGGACGCAGGGCGAGATGCCTTTTGAGGAAGAGCTTATTGCCAAGTTTGAGGAGAGTCATCCAAATATTAAAATCGTCCTTTCAACAGGGCCATATGGTCCTCACCATGATAAAGTCATTGCTTCCACATTAGCAGGATCTCCACCGGATGTATACCAGATTATTCCTGAGCAGATATTCGCTTTCGCGACACAGGAGGCAGCACTAGATTTGAGCGACTTTGTAGCTGATGAAGGAGATGAAGCTTTCTCTGGGCAATACTTTGATTCTGCCTGGGCGATGGTTTCTCAAGCAGGCGGAGTCTATGGTCTTCCCTGGCGATACGGAGTTTCGGCCATGTTTATCAATGTCAAAATGTTTGAAGATGCTGATGTAGATCTGCCAAACGATGATTGGACCTGGGACGAATTTCTGGGTATGGCCAAACAATTGACCGATGTTGATGAGAACAAATATGGTTTCGCTTACTCAGGCACCAAAGACTCCTTTGGGACAAGCTGGGAGTGGTTTGGACACGCATTTGCCAATCAGGCTGGGATCATCGAGGATGGTGAACCAATAATCAATAATCAAGAAGCAGTGGAGTCTCTGACATGGTGGGCGAATCTCTTACTAGAAGAGAAAATTGTGCCACCAGAAACTGCAACTTTGGACGAAGCATCTATAATCGACTTGATGGGGCGTGGCCAAGTAGCAATGTGGAATAACGGTCCCTGGTATATCAATACCTTCAAGAGTAATCACCCCGATCTAGAGTTTGTCACAGTACCTTTGCCCATGGGCAAGCAAGATGGATCTGCCGCAGGAGGAACTGCCCTGGCTATTTCTCCACAATCCAAACACCCAGCTGAAGCATGGGAGTTTATTAAGTTTATGACAAGCGAGCTTGTTTTGCGTGAGTGGGCTACTCAAGGGTTTTTTATGCCAACACGGAAGGATGTCTTGAATGATGCTCTTTTCCAAGAGCCGCCAATGCAAGCATTTAGCGTATCTGCCTTACGAGAGAATTCAAATATTCTAGGGGCATATCCTGACACGGGGGCGTTATTTACGATTTTACATACCCACATGCAAGAAGTATTTCTGGGAATGAAAAGTGCTCAAGAAGCATTGGATGAAACGGCTTCAGAATGGGCTGCAATAATCGAACCATATTTTGAGTAAAAGTATCGTTCGGCTAAAAATTTCCGGGGGCTGGAAAGCGTTAGAAAAATTCCAGCCCTCAGATTTAGGAATAAATATGACTAATAGCCCAATAGTTGGCTCGAATCTACATAATTCAACAAACCGCAACACAAAAGATATTAAATTTCGAAAATTTCGTCATAGGGGTGAAGAGTATCTCATGTTGTTGCCGGCGCTTCTATTTATCACCATTGCTGCAACATATCCAATGCTTGAAGTATTTCGAATGAGTTTCCACGAAGGCGCCAATCAATTCGTCGGTTTAGGAAATTTCATTAAAGCACTGCGTGATCCAATATTTTGGCTAACCCTTAAGCAAACCATCTTTTTTGTTGTGTTGAGCACTTTTTTGCATGTTGGGCTGGGGTTACTCGTTGCCCTTTTGCTAAATGAACCAATGCATCCAATATTCAAAGTAATTGTGCGCTCGGTGATTATGTTACCTTGGGCTGTTACGCCAGTAGTTGTCGGCGTTATTTGGCGGCTACTGTGACTCTACTGCAAAAAGGGTGCTAGACCCTCCTCAAAACAGCAAAAGTT
>CAYWIC010000119.1:0-16963 GCA_964458115.1 uncultured Anaerolineales bacterium
TTTTTGTTGCTCAACGCTTCTGTTTTGCCTGAGTTACTGCAGTAGAGTCACATGAGAAAACGAAAAATCACCAGGTATTTTAGTCAAGCAGTTGGCGGTTTGTTCCGTAATCCACGCGGCATCTTGATTTGGATGATCATCTTCATTCCATTCAATATGATGATTCCTAATTTGGAGCCAATCGAAATCTTTTCCACAACGTTATATTCTCAGCCGATAATATTCCTCCTGCGAATGCTTAGCCTGCTGGGTTCCATAGTCATTATCCGCATGGCTGTGGCGATCATATTATCAAGGATCATGAAAGACAGTTCACTGGTTCAAAGGACTGAGTCAGTCCCAATGCAGGATACACCTGAATTTCCAGCTGCCGGATTACCAGAATTAATTAAATTTAACCAAAGAGATTATTCCTTGAAGGATAACCATCATCTTTTGGTTTGGTCGAAAGCGATCGATCATGCTAAAAGTGTATTTAAGCTCGTGGTCCTTCGAGATATTGCCGCAAGCTTGCTTTATTTGTTAATTCCCATCCCATTTTTGCTTATCTTGCCCAACATATTAAACGATCCAGATTTTGGTGCAGCTGCATATCTACACTCGATAGTAGGGATTGGGGTTGTTATCCTAACCTTGATCCTGGTAGGTTTGCGTTTTTTGTTCCATTTCAAGCAGTTTAATCCTTACGATATCAAATTCAATCGACGGTGGGAGCACCCTTACATTTGGGTGATTCGAAGTACATTGACATATATATCCCAACCTCAACCGGCAATCATCATGTTGATTTGGATACTCATCTCCATGATTTTCGCGGTGAATGGAGCATTAATTTATCTATTCATCTATGTTGTGCCAATCGCCGGTCACTTGGTCTTGCTCAGATTTTTTCAACCAAAAGAAGATAAAAATATCAAGTTGTTGATTCTGAGAACTTTCCAAATCCGAGAAAATACAACGTTTACTTTCGATAAGCTAGCTCGCTTTTGGAAGCACATTGGCAATATGTTTTCTGTGGTGGATACTTCCTATCTTTTATTTACTTATAGCCTTTCGACGATTCGTTTTTTGGTTTACGCAACCCTGCTCCAATCAGTGCTCTTGCTGTTGCCATGGTATGGGTTCTTGAGTGCGGTGTTCCTGATCATCACCTTCGAATATATCAAGATCAACCGGAGTGCAATCCGCAGCAACGATGATTTTCTGATGCGCTTAAAGCGTTTCGAAAATCAGCCGCGCAAACGCGCGGACCTCACATTTCGCAATATGTTCAGCATCAATCATGGGAATACCTGGCGGTCAACAGTCGCTGAACTCGTGAAAAGAACAGATGTGGTCATGATGGATTTGCGGGGCTTTTCCGAACATAAGAAAGGCTGTGAGTACGAAATCAACTACCTGGTAGACCATATCCCGATTGAACGGGTGGTGTTCTTAATCAGCGATGAAGATTTGGGGAACCTAGATCTCATTCGTCACAGCATTCATGAGCAATGGCAGACTCAGCGTACAGATTCCCCCAATCGCTATTTGGAGCAACCTCAGATCCGTCTGTATGTTGCCAGCGATGAGGCTGAATGGGATGTTGACAGATTCTTTTCGCATCTATTTTGGGCAGCAAAGCATGCTCGCTCTCTTACAGCAGATGAGCAAGAAGTTATCAGAGAGATCGAAATGATCCAAGAAATGGTGAGAGAAAAAGAAGCGCAAACAAATTGAGATGCAGTTTTTGCGTGGATGAATTGAGGAATCACGCCATCAATGGTAAACAGTTGTGCATCCCTATGCACTGATAAGAGCTAATCGTTCCCAAGAACTTGCTTCCATATCGGCAATTGCAATCATTGAAGCGCGCGTTTCTTTCAACAACGCAGATGGATCAACTGCATCAAAAGCGCGTTTGAATATCTTTGCGACTTCCTGCCAAAGATCCCCAATTCGTTTAAACTCATCACCCAGTTCTGCCAATTCATCTATTCCAGTGATCCCGGCAGCTTCTTTTAGATAGCGTCCATACATGTAGCGGAATATGCCGCCGCCGGTGCCGCCCATGGCATCTATGAATACGAAGGTGTTGAAACAAGTTCGGCGCAAGGCATTTGCATCTAATATATCCGGCCATTTTTGAATTTGTTTAGCAGCCTTGCGGATTCCTTTGACCCCAAAGTTGGAGATGGGGGGTTCCAACATCGCCGTTGTAACCTCCTGAATAGAAAGCAGCACATCTTCTTTGGTTGGGGAGTGGTATCCAGCGAAATCATAGGTGTACCAGGTATGTTTTGGTGGGAAAGGCTTGAATGTCGAGCCGCGCGCTTTGGCTAAATCTTCCCAGGAAATAGGATAGAGTTCGGAGTCGCGATCGGCTAGTAACACCTGGCGGGTTTCGGGCTCATACCCAGCAGCCACAACAGTGTGATAACCAAAATGGTACTCCTCTCCGCCAAAGTCGAAATAGGGGAGAAAACCCATGTCAACTCGCAGCATTACTGGCTGCCCATCTTCGAGCAAACCTAGGAGCGTCTTCTCTGCTTTACGTGCACTGGAGGTCGAGAACGATGCAGATTCAATCCCCAAACGGCGGCTGGCGGTGTGTTCCAAGCCTTCCTCACCAGTCTTCACTAAATTGACACGTCCGCCAATAAAGGGGTCTAGGCCTTTCTGTTGCCAATACATAAAACCTATCCCCGCTCCCAATCCTAAGATCATCTCCTCACTGACAGGAACGCCATGGAAGCGATAGATTTGCTGCATAGAACCGGTCACACAATGGTGCGTTTCGATAGATTTAAAACCCGGGAACGGATGGAGAGTCATTTTCTCGTCCTTATTACATGTTGGGAATTAGTTATTTCGTCTGATTGGCTGTCTCAAAACCGTCTTCAATTTCTCGGGGGCGACGCGCCGAGGATCACTGAGGTATATTTCGTGGTGTTTACCATTCTCGATGTAGCCATTCTCTGGAATGAACTGGTTGTGCATCGTCTCCAAGGTTGGCGCTTCATCATCATACGATCCGATATGCATGATCTGCACTACTAACCCTTCATGATAATTTTCCAAACGCAGCTTATCTAACGAACCCGGATTCTTTGTTTTCCGAACCTGTTCCACCGCCTGATCAAATATCTCAGCGGTGATCCACTCCGGTACCATGATCATCATCGTCCAATCCCATTGGGATTTATCGCGCTTGATGCTGAAAGTCTCCATATCATCCGCCCACCACAGTCCCTCTAAAGGTGGCACGACATAATCTTTCTCCAGGGCTTTCTTACTAATGAATTTGATCTTGAATGCCACAGCATACAAAGCTTCCAAGGCATCTTGATATTCTTGAGCCGTGTTCGGGTCGCCATGCCCATCGATCATCAGGAATTGCATCTCTGGCACATCTACAACTATGAATTTCTTAGGTGGTACATACAGATCTTTTAATTCTTTCTTGAAATCAACTTTAGACATCTCCAGCCTCCACTTGGGTAATGAATTTCTCGACCCAGACCTTTTCTGCCTCGATCAGGGTCAGACTGTAATCGAACATTGCATCGACATAACCTGGAAGGGGGCGTTGTTGTTCGACATTTAGAGATAATTGTTCCTGGCGCTGGGATAGCGCCTGATGATATTTTTGGAGCGCTTCCAGAACTTGACTTTTCGGCACACCAGGCAGATTCGACATCCCCAGCAGGAAGGGCGGGTAGCTGCGGCCCGGCTCAGAGAGGGCAGCCAGAGTGGCGGTTTTCTGTGCCTCCTGGCCGCTCTTCGTGATCTGATACACCTTTCGGGCTGGTCCCTTACCCTCGGCTTGCTCGAGGTGGCTCTCGATTAGACCGGCTTTCTCCAGCTTGTTGAGCAAGTAATAGATCGAAGAAAAACCGACTTCAGTCCAATCTCTCATGCCGCGCGCTTCAATGACACGTTCAATTTCGTAACCGTGGCGGGATTTTTCAGCGATCAAACTGAGAATGGCAAGTTCTGCATTGGTCATATATTAGTATCCTACAACATATATATTCTAATATTAGAATATCACACCAAAAGAATATTGTCAAGGTTAATCAGGGGAAAGATGCAAGGCTTTCTCAAAGTACTGCCTTATGTGTCATTGCGAGGGCATGCTTTGCGTCCCTTTGGGAAGCCCGAAACAATCTGAAGGGTTCTTGACGCGAGATTGCTTCGTCACCCCAAAACGGCTCCTCGCAATGACAACCGATGACTGTTCCCTGCGACTTTTAGAAAGCTCTGGGAGAATACTTCCCTGCTGCCTTTATGAGACTCTTGGAACCGTTAGGATTCGATCTGGTCTTGGATTGTTTTGGCAAATTGTCGTGCTCTTTGGGCCGCGTCCCCAACATAATCACTGGCATCCAGATACGATTGAATCTGCTCAGTAGACAGGTATCTTTGAAATACCCTGTCCTCGGCAACTAGGGATATCAGCGGATTTGGTTCATCGTTCTTAATTGCGTCCCAAGAAGCGAGCGTGTGCATCCGCAAGCGTTCATGCATCTCTTGCCGGTCGGCACCAGCTTTGGTCAAGGCCATCAACAGGCGTTCTGTGGCTGCAAAGGGGCCATAAATGTCCATATTCTTTGAGATCGCCTTTCGATCGATATTCAGGTTCTCAAATATCCCACTGGTAACACGCAACAACTCATCTGCATTCAGGAAGGCTTCAGGGAGCATCGTCCGGCGGTTAGCGCTGTCGTCAAGGGTGCGTTCCAGCAAGGAGTGGGCGGCATTGTCCCAAGCCAGGCGCGGAAATTGAGCCAGGCTGCGCGCCAGAGAGTCAACCTTTTCTGAACGTATCGGATTGCGCTTGAAAGGCATAGCGGAAGAGCCTACTTGTTTTTTGCCAAACGGTTCTGACAGTTCCCCAAGGGGTGGCGATTGCAGAATGCGCAGGTCAAAGGCAAATTTGTACAAGGTAGCCCCCAACCCCGCAAGCGCACAGAGCATGTCGTACTCTTGCTTGCGAGGATAGGTTTGAGTAGTCACTGGATAAAACGGAAGAGATAACTTCTCTGAGAGCGATGATTCAAATCCGGACAGGTTTTCTGCTCCCAAAAGTTCCGCATAGGACGCGGAGGTCCCTACGGCACCTTTGAAACCTTTGCCACGCAAGTTGCTCCGGACTCGGACCAGGTTTTTCAAATCCTCGAGTAGATCCTGGGCATATTGGGCCAGGCGGTATCCCAGAGTGGTCGGTTCAGCAGGCTGGAGATGAGTATAGGCCATCACTGGAAGATCGGCGTATTGGCGCACCATTGGAAACAGGATCGACAATAGGGACCTGCACTCACTGATAATTAAGTCCAGAGCATCCCGCAACTGCAGAGCGGTGGCATTGTCCTTGATGTCTACCGACGTCGCCCCCAAGTGGATGATTCCCCCAGCTTGAGAGCATTGCTCGGCATAGGTTTTGACTTCTGCCATCAGGTCATGCTGAATCTGAGATTCAAATTCAAGGGCGCGGGCGATATCGATTTCGTGTCTGTGTAGGCGCAAATCAGCCACTTGTTCTGGCGTTACCAAACCAAACTCTGATTGGACTTCCGCAAGGGCAACCCAAATCTTGCGCCAGAGGAGCCGCTTGTGTGCCTCGCTCCAAATTTTTCGCATTTCTGGCGATGAATATCGCCAGGAATAGGGTGATTGATAATTTTCAAAATCCTTCATAGTTAAACCCTTCTCACCAGAAATGGAAATCAACATCTACATTATAATCGTTACAGCATGGGGGCTCTACATGCATCCCCACTCAACATAAGTTTGCAATTCCATGCATTGCTGGCTATAATTACGCTATTATTCGCCAACCGGAGGCCAACGCTGGAAGATCAACCCATCACTCGTAATCTGCATCCCAATGGGAATCAGAACGACGACCAACAGCTCTCATCTGGCACCATCTTAGAAAATCGCTATAAGATTGAGAGAGTGCTAGGAATCGGTGGGATGGGCGCGGTTTATCTCGCCCGTGATACGCGCTTTTCGGTTACGAAGTATGTTGCAGTAAAAGAAATTGTGGCCCATGTACGTGATGATGCGCTTCGCAAGACGCTGGTCACGAACTTTGAAAGAGAAGCCAATATTCTAGCAACGCTCAATCATGCAGCCATCCCCAAAATTCACGACTTTTTCACAGTAGGGAATCGCTCTTATCTGGTGATGCAATATATCCAGGGCCAGAACCTTGAAAATATCTTGGAGGCAACGGACGACTTGCTTCCAGTGCAGCAAATTGTGATCTGGGGAATCGAACTCTGCGATGTTATGCACTATCTTCACTCGCATAAACCGGAACCGATCGTTTTTCGAGATATGAAACCTGCCAACATCATGGTCAATCCAGATAACCATGTGATCCTAGTAGATTTTGGGATTGCGAAAGAGTTCGAAGCAGGCCAAAAAGGAACCATGATCGGTACGGAAGGCTACTCGCCCCCCGAACAATATCGGGGCGAAGCCACCCCTCAGGTGGATATCTACGCTCTTGGAGCAACGATGCACCATCTACTCACTGGAATCGATCCTCGAGACGAAGCACCCTTCACTTTTTCAGAAAGGCCCATCCGACAATTGAACCCTGAGGTGCCTGTTGAGCTCGAAAACATCGTTGATAGCTCCTTACAATACAGCGCTCCAGACCGCTTCAAAGATGCTAATATTATGAAAGATGCATTGATCCTGGTCGCTCGCAAAGGAGGCGTTGCATACTCGAAAACGGCTACTGCTGCTATTCCCCAAGATTATGAAGTAAAACCTCTGTGGTCATTTGAATGTGAAGATGAAATTAGGGGATCAGCGGCTTATAACGATGGCCTGGTATATATAGGCGCATATGATAACAACGTCTACGCCCTCAATTCCAATACTGGAGAATTCACTTGGAAATACGCTTGCGAAGGCGGAATAGTCAGCACTCCTGCATATGACGGCAGAACGATTTATTTTGGATCTGAGGATCAACGGGTGCATGCGGTTTCTTCACCAAATGGCAGGGTGGTTTGGACCTACTTCACTGAGGGGCCGATCCGCTCGTCGCCAATCGTGCGAGACAGACATGTCTTCATCGGCTCAGATGATGGTTTTGTCCATGTCATCAACGCAGCCTCGGGGCGCCGAGCAGTAAAAATTAATGGGGGCGCTCCAGTCCGTTCTTCTCCGCATGTTGCGGATGATCTTGTATTTTTTGGGTCTGAAGATGGCGATTTCTTCTGTGCAGAATTTGGAGGAAAGGTGCGTTGGCGGGCAAATGCAAAACGGGCTGTGACTTCGTCTCCTAGAACCCAGGATGGAGTCGTATATTTCGGGTCTGTAGATGGGATGCTGTATGCAATCGATAGCAAGACAGGTTGGACGCTATGGCGTTTTCGCATGGATCGTGGAACGATCTCAACTCCATATTTGTCTGAGAACTTCGCCTATATCGGGTCTGCAGACGGCCATATCTACTGCATCAATCTGAAAACCAGCAAAGAAGTGTGGAAATTTCCAACCGAGCATCAAGTTTCTAGTTCTCCTATACTCTATAAGGATGCGCTCTATTGTGGAAGCGCAGACGGGTGCCTCTATTGCCTAGATGCAAAAACAGGATTTTTGCGTTGGAAATTCGTAACTGAAGGGGCCATCGTTAGCACCCCTCTCATCCATGATGATATCGTCTACATCGGCTCGATGGATCATAAGCTGTACGCACTTCCTGCATAAAGATCATTCAACGGGAGCTCAACACAAGTGGCAGAATATTTACGAAAGCTCTTTGGAAAGCGAGATAAAGGCACACAGGGTCAAAAGGCTGAGCTTACTGATACCCCAACTGTGCCCACAGAAAGGGTAATCAGAAAAGAAGAGATTACCAAACCTTTATTCCCTCATCCGACAGTAATTGCTTCGGATCAGCCTGAAGGCAAGCTGGAATTGGCCCCCCCTCAATTATTGGCCAGTTGCGCACAATCTGTCGGTCTGCAGCGTGAGCACAACGAAGATGCTTTGTTTTCATTGACAACAATGTTAGCAAGCAATGGGTCGCAGATACCATTCGGGCTTTATATTGTCGCTGATGGCATGGGAGGCCACCAACATGGAGAGGTTGCCAGTGAGATTGCTGCGCTAACCATGGCCAACCAAATCATGGAGCAGCTTTTTTGCCACATTTATAAAGTTGATCCGTCTCCCCCTGACGATTCTTTGAGAGAAATCCTCCAAGCAGGCGTGGATGGAGCTCATGATGCCATTTTGTCTTACGCTCCTGGCGGAGGCACTACCCTTACCACCGTAGTCATCATGGACAATCAGATGGCAATTGCCCATGTCGGCGATAGTCGAGTCTATTCAATTAACCTGAACGGAATGTTTAAACCGCTGACGAGAGACCATTCGTTAGTGAAGCGTCTAGAAGAACTTGGCCAATTAACCCCGGAAGAGGCCGCAGTTCATCCACAACGAAATGTGTTATACCGGGCGTTGGGTCAGGGAGAACCCTTTGAACCTGAGATCATCACCGCGCCCACCCCGGAATCCGGCTATTTGTTAATCTGCTCTGACGGTTTGTGGGGGGTCGTTCCAGAAAAAGAACTGGGGCTGGCAATAAAGAAATCAGCAACATTGCACAATGCCGTTCAGGAGATGGTCGATGCCGCGAACGAGGCCGGGGGACCCGATAATATTTCTGCAATCCTCGTCCGTTTACCTGATTGAACGGCATGCCAGAAAATACGAATTTCTACGAACGTTTGGGGGTATCGGAAGATGCTACCACGAGTGAAATCAAAAGAGCATATCGCGAGGCAGCTCGACGCCTTCATCCTGATATCAATATCCAACCAGGGGCAACTGAAAACTTTCTCCATGTCAAAGAAGCGTATGAAATTCTGATCGATCCACGGAGCCGCTCGGCGTACAATCAAAATTCCCCTCAATTCAAAAAGAAAAAACAGCCAGTGCGAATTGAAATCGGGTTCAGCCGCAATTCCGTCCAGCACTCAAACGAGCAACAACTTTTATACGCGCTTGTAGAAATCGAGATTTTGCCTGATCCCGCGCATGTCGATGAGCCCTCGCCTCCGTTGAACCTGTCACTGGTCCTCGACACTTCCACATCGATGAAGGGGGCGCGTCTGGATGTTCTCAAAGCAACAGCCATCCAACTCATCCGAAATTTGCGGCCTGCAGATACGGTATCAATTATCTCATTCGACGATAAAGCCGATATTGCCCTTGCTGCTGGCTCTCATATCAACACAAGAAGGGCAGAGGGACGAATTCATGGTTTACTCGCCAGCGGCGGGACAGAAATCTTCAAAGGGTTGGAGGCTGGTTATAACGAAGTTCTCAGGAATTATAGGCCGACAAATACAAATCACATCATCCTAATCACCGATGGTCATACCTATGGTGACGAGCTGGCCTGCCAGAAACTAGCCGATGAAGCAGCCACAAAGGATATTGTTCTGAGCAGCCTGGGTATCGGAGGGAAGTGGAACGACCCATTGCTTGATAATTTGGCCACACGCACTGGAGGGGATTGCCTCTACGTGTACAAGCCCAAAGAAATTGGCGATTCCCTCACCCAAAAAATAACTCGCCTACGCCGCGCTTATGCAGAACGCCTTAGCCTTGTTTTCGATTGTGGATCTCTCATAAAATTGAACTATGCGTTCCGTTTGAAGCCAGAAGTTGGGGTCCTGCCCTTATCATCTCCCATAAAACTGGGTTCATTATCAAAAGGTGGGCGCCAGCAGATCTTACTCGAATTCATCGTTGACCCAATCCCCACAGAAGTAAATCAAGTGCTACTGTTCAATGGGGAGCTAAGTTTCGATCTACCCTCCGAATCAGCCACATACAAGACACCAATCGTTCTCTCACGGAAAGTGCAAACTTTAGACCTTCAAGACGAGCCTCCCGGGCGCATATCGAAAGCACTCTCAAAGTTGACTCTGTACCGCATGCAAGAAGAGGCAAAAAAGGACATTGCAGATGGTGATTTTGATCAAGCGAGCGTACGGCTAAAAAACGTCGCCACACACTTACTCTCACAAGGTGAATCAGAATTAGCCCAGACAGTTCTATCCGAAGCTGAACAAATCAAAGACGGGCAGCAATTGAGCGAAGAGGGAAAGAAGCAGATAAAATATGGAACGCGGGCATTGTTATTGCCCTCAGGGAGCAATAAGGATAGTGAGTTATGATTTCGTGTCCTCAGTGCAATCATCAAGAAATGGATGGGGCTCTCTTTTGCAGCTACTGTGGCGCACAGCTATATAACAATTCAGACTCAACCGCCACTATAAAACCTCCAGATTTCAAAAAAATACAAGGGATATCGTCTACGGAAACACCTTCCTTCCCCAATACTCCTGCTGATATGGAAGAATGCAAAGTGGCCATATATCTGATTGATTCTCGCGAAGCAATTTTGATAGAGAAAGATTCCGACCTCACGATTGGTCGTATGACCGAAGGTCAAATGGTTGTACCAGATATTGATCTGAGCCCCTTTGAAGCGTACGAAGCTGGAGTTTCTCGCTTACATGCTAATTTGTCAGTGAAGGGGACTCAGATCAGTGCAAAAGATTTAGGCTCGGCGAACGGCACTCGTCTCAATGGAGCAAAAATAGCCGCTCATGCTGAACATACGATACAACACGGTGATATCCTTACTTTAGGAAAATTTAAAATTCAGATTCTCATCAAGGAATGAATGGAGAGAACTATGGCTATTGAGGTGATCCTACACGTCCTCAATCAGGACCCGATTATCGCAGAAATCGATGAACTTCCCCAACTTGACGATCAAATGATCAAGGTAGTCAACCCTAGATACAGAGATGGCAGGGAACTACACTTTTTAGACCACGGAGTGACAACCGTGCTCTGGCCTGTAAACCAGTTAACGTTCATCGAAATTCTGCCTAGTGAGGACGAAGAACAGATCATTGGGTTTGTGAGAGAATAATTATGACAACCGATCGTATTCAAGGGCATCGCATTTTGGTTGTAGATGATGAAAAGCGAATTGTCCGCTTCATCCGCCTGAATCTCGAACATGATGGCTTCCAGGTTATACCGGCCTACTCGGGCAAAGAGGCTATCGACCAGGTTCGAAGCTCGCTACCCAGTTTGGTACTGCTCGATGTAATGCTGCCAGATATTGACGGTTTTCAAGTACTGCAGAAAATTCGGGAATTCAGCTCTGTTCCAGTCATAATGTTGACTGCCAAGGGTGAGGAGGATGACCGCGTCCGAGGGTTAGAGTGGGGTGCCGACGATTACGTCACGAAACCCTTTAGCCCGCGCGAGTTAGTGAGCAGAGTGCGCGCAGTGCTTCGCCGCATCGAGTCCACCGAGGGAAGTGCGCCCAGCGTTATCGATGTCGATGAGCGTCTGAAACTTGATTTCAAACGCAGAGAAGTTTGGGTTGATGGCAATCTAGTGCAACTCCGTCCTACGGAATATCGCCTCCTGTACCATCTGGTTCAGAATGCGGGGTGGGTTTTGACCCACGAACAGATTTTGACCAAGGTTTGGGGCTACGAATACCGCGATGAACCTCATTACGTTCGATTATATGTCAATTACTTGCGCAAAAAAATCGAAGATGATCCTGCCAACCCAAAATACATTCTCACAGAGCGCGGAGTGGGCTACCGCTTTGTAGATTACCGCAGGGAACAATCCACCACAGACTAGAGAGTGTGGATATTTCAGGTTTGTCAGGAATAACAGTCAAGTGAAAAGCAGCCAAATGTAGAGAAAATCTCCATTTGCAACACAGCCCAAACACTTGTCAGGCCTATCACTCTAGGCTATACTCTCGCCCGCATGGAGAGAAACACATGAAAAAACAACGCATCTTATTGGTAGACGATCATGAAGTTGTTCGCCTGGGTTTAAAAGCCCTATTGGACCGTCACCCACAATTCGAGGTTGTTGCAGAGGCTGGAACAGCCCGCGAGGCATTGAAATTTGTTGAACAATACTCCCCTGATGTTGTGGTGATGGATATCCGCCTCCCGGGTGGATCCGGGATCGATGCTTGTGAGAAAATCACAGAAAATCATCCCGACACTCAGGTGATTATGCTGACCTCATATGCTGAGGATGAGATGTTGTTCTCAGCAATCCGTGCAGGAGCTGCCGGATATGTTCTTAAACAAATTGGCGGAGATGACCTGGTGCGCGCCCTCGAGGCGGTCAGCCGTGGTGAAGCCTTGCTCGACCCGGCAGTGACTCAACGCATATTCCAAGAAGTTCGTAGAGCTGCAAAAGAAGAGGAAGCATCTGCCTTTGCAGACCTGACACAACAAGAGAAACATGTGCTCATTTTGGTTTCGGAGGGTAAAACAAATCGCGAGATTGCCAAAGAGCTTTTCTTAGGTGAAGGCACGGTTAGGAATTACGTCAGCAGTATTCTCTCGAAGCTGAACGTCAGCAATCGAGCGGAGGCAGCAGCCTACGCCGTTGAGCACAACTTGAGAGATCATTTGCAATAGAAAGTAATCAAAAAAATGTACTTGCGGGTATGCAGTTCCCACAAGTACATTTTCTTAGTCATTCATCCCAGTGGGAAAATTTATTTATCGCTTCTGCACACCTCACAAGGGCATAAAGCACGCAGATAATCCCAATTGTAGATCCCATATTGATGGCCATCTTCCCAATAAATGGTGATGGCATAACTCCCCACCGCTTCGACATTCTCTAAACTCGTACGAGGCGTATTCTCCTCTGGAAGATCAAAAACTTCTGCATCCGGCACTGGACCCATATTCTCATGCCCACGGCACTCCGCGCATGGGCAAGCATTTCTCAAGAGAGAGAAAGTGTAGGAACTCGTGTGTTCATCACCCCATGTGATGGAAAGCGTTTTTTCCTCTCGATTTACTTTGATACTATCAGGTTTGTTTTTCATTTAACTCCATGATCTCCTTTGCAAAGTTTTTGGATGCTCCAGGAATTACCAGAGCAATCAGAGATGGCTAACATTTTCATTGAACTAAATTCATTTCATAACTTGGGTTGCGATTAGTGCAGAAAAACCGTCGAGCGGAGGCAGAGCTACAGTCAAAAGGCCCCAAATTGCCTTCGACTATGCTTTTCTCTGCTCAGGCAGCTAGACTGACTTCTTATCTGGAACTCAGGATATCATAATCTTAGAACTTACGCAGTTCGGCGAGGAATATGCTGGTAATAGGGGGTGGGGGCGACGCCCCCACCCCCTATTACCAGCAAACCACACTTTAAGTGCGTAACTCCTAAATCTATTATGGCTCCTCAACAACCTGCAAAAAATTCGATACCGACCAGCCGTTTGTGTTTTCATCATAAGGCGCAGCCAGGTGCCACCAGATATAGCCATCTGTCTCCAAAGGACCATCGATGACCAAAAACACCTCAGCCTCGAGACCCACAAAGAGCGGTTCGAACCCAAGGCCGGGACCCCCTCTCACGCGCAGACCGTCTCCGCCTGTACCATGAACTTGAACGTATGCCCCAATAGCAATATCGCCCGGAGCGGGGGGAATGTCTGGGGTTTTTGTAGGCGTTACTGGTTCTGGTATTGGGGGTATAGGAGTCTGTGTGGGAGCGAAAATCACTGCCAACTGAGCAGTGACCACACTGACCTGAGTTTGGGTAGGCCGGGTCAGATTCAGTACAAACAATGTATAGAACAGGCATCCTTAACCAAGTAAGATTGACACAAATATCTCAACCAAGGGAAATCGCTGACCTTTTGATTTTCTCATGAATAGGCGTTTGACATTTTGGAAAAGAGAGCCCTTGGAGCTTTCTCAGGCACCAGGATAGGGAGTGCTTTCGGTCGAACCTCGATTTCGACCTGGGTGTTTTCCCCCATCGGTTCACCGTCCAACTGAATATATAGAGTCGAATCGGACGAAAGCGTGATTTTATTGAAGGGGATGCAACGCGTATGCTCGGACTCCAAGTGGCGGCCAGACATCAGATCCCAAGCATGGGTTACCGCCTCCAACCACGTATCGCCCGCAAACAGCCACAAATCCATTTCGCCATCGTCCAGTCGTGCCGAAGGCGAGATCTCTGCGATTCCCCCCGCATAAAGGTGGATATTGCTGGCAACTGCCAGGAGATAATGTCCGGCGATCAACTCACCATCGGGTGTATGCACCTGAATGTCGATCCCGCCCATTAGGGAGGCCTGGCGAATGGCATTGGTAGCATATTGGGCGACTGCAAAACTCTTTTCCCATCTCCCGCGAGGTTCGATGCGATGAATAACAAATGCATCCAGGCCTACTCCGCCCCATAGAAGAAATGGATAACCGTTGCACAGCCCGATGTCAGCTTTCCTCACTTTGGCCTTGGCTAACCTGCGAGCGCTCTCCTCCAGCGCCATCCAACGCGTCCAGGTTAGATCGGGCAGTCCTAATTCTTTCGCCCACACATTTGCTGTTCCTGCGGGGAGCACCCCTAATGCAGTCTCCCCACCCCACAGGCCTTGAACGGCAAAATTTAGCGAACCATCTCCGCCAGCGGAGAAGAACGCATCCATATTCTGTTCGACTGCCTGACGTGCTAATTCGGTGATATGAGACCCGCCGTGGGTTTGCTCTAAATGAATTTCCCACCCTTCGGAACGCAAAACATCTGCGGCTCGTTCTGTTAGCATACGAGACGGGAAACGACCTGCTGCTGGGTTGTAAACAATAATTGCTCGTGACACGTTTGTCTATCCAGATTACGCTAACTAGGATCCATTTTCGGGGGAAATCCAGAAATTTCTCTGATGCTTCCAAAAGACCCAGACCACTTCGTGTGATCTAAGGATGGTACAATTCTACCCGAAAGCCAAATAGATGCGAAGCAATCTAGATCGGCTGCCTTGGTATCGCCTTGAAATTTGGAGTTCACCAAGGGAATTCATCGAGACCCTTTACTCACTAATGACGAACACGCTTCTCAACAAACGCTATCAATTGGAAGAACGCCTGGGCAGCGGCGGTATGGCGGTGGTTTACAAAGCCCGTGACCTGATGCTGGAGCGCACGGTGGCCATCAAAATCCTGCGCAAGGATTATTCTCACGATCCGGCATTCCGAGAGCGCTTTCGGCAGGAAGCCAAAGCAGCAGCCAATTTGTCGCACCCCAACATCGTCACGGTGCACGATTTTGGCGTGGATCAGGGGCGTATTTTTATCGTGATGGAATTTGTACCGGGTGCAACGTTGAAAGAGCTGATCGAAAAACGGGGGCGCTATTCGATAAATTCTGGAATTTCATTGATCGTGCAAGCTTGCGCCGGTATTGGCTATGCGCATCGAGCAGGGTTGGTACACTGCGATGTAAAACCCCAAAATATGTTGGTCACCCCCGATAGACGACTCAAAGTTACGGACTTTGGCATCGCACGCGCCCTGGCATCGATACGGCCGGAGGAGCGCACTCAAGTTGTCTGGGGATCGCCCCAATATTTCTCACCGGAACAAGCCAGTGGAAAATCCCCTTCCCCAGCCTCAGATGTCTACAGCCTGGGTGTCGTGCTCTACGAAGTTCTGCTGGGTCAACTCCCCTTCGCAGCAGATACAGGTAATGAGCTGGCTAGAAAGCATCGAGAAGATGCGCCACGCCCCCCGAAGGACATCCGTCCGACGATTAGTGAGAATTTGGATCGAATCATTCTCAAAGTGCTCTCAAAAGAGCCCTCGGCGCGCTACCGTACGGCTGATCAGTTGGGACGTGTGTTGATCACATTTGCGAAGAAACCAAAACCAGCACCAGCCCCTGAACCTGTGAAAACGAGAGCTGTCCAAAGTGAACCCCCTCGCACAGCACCTCGACCGGTACAGCCTAGACCTATACCTATTCAAACACCAGCACCCACTTACGCACCCCCAATAAGAAGAACAGTCCCTAAGAGCAAAGATAGCTTAGATATCGATTGGGTCACCGCCATGCTGGGCCTGATCGCATTGCTTTCTGTCGGCGGCCTGATCCCATTCTGGCTGTGGATCTATTTCTCGGTCTTCCAATAAACTGATTTTTATTCGAGCAAAATACATCAATAATTGAGTGCTTGCGGATTAACTCCCGCAAGCACTCAATAATTTGACAATGCAAGTAACTTTGTTACAAAAATGGGGTTAAAAATTCTGGGCTTTGAACCGCAATGATGCCAGTCAAAGCCCAGAAAATGAGCGAATATCGTCGTTCGATTATGCGGTCTTCACTAGAGTACGCAAACAACGAGTGCACAAAGTTTTCCGAATTTTCCGTCCGTCCTCATAAACCGAAACTTTCTGCAAATTGGGTTTGAACTTTCGACGGGTTGACTTCTTCGACCAGGGAACACTTCGACCAAAGGTGGTCTTTTTTCCGCAACTTTCACAAACAGCCATCTTGCATATCCTTTCAAGCTTTTTTACTTACAAAGTATTATAATATCCGTTTAAGCCGGAAGATATTACCACATATTAGATACTCTTTCAAGCGAGCATATACCTATGACAAACGAAACAACCCAAACTGGAAGTATCCATGTTTCTCCGCAAGCTATTGCAACGATTGCCTACCAATCGGCATTGCAATCGTATGGCGTGGTGGGGATGGCTTCGAAGAATGTAGTTGATGGGATCGCGTCCATACTGATCAAGGATCCCACACATGGTGTTGAAGTTCAATTCACCGGAGAGCATATCAACATTGATATGTATATCATCATCCAGTACGGAACACGGATTAAATCCGTAGCAACCAGTGTTGCAAATACCGTACGTTTCCATGTAGAAAAAGCGCTGGGGGTACCGTTAAACGAAATCAACGTTCACGTTCAAGGTTTAAGAATCGGCGATTTTGAAGATTAAACTTCCCTTATGGATCGAATCACATTTATCAATATCACTGATTCAACCTCAGCTGAAATTTTAGGAGTAATCTTTCATGACCACACCCCCTCAGCCTGAAGCATCGCCCGAATTTG